>QIHU01000392.1 GCA_003231035.1 Acidobacteriota bacterium | reverse complement strand
CCAGCAAGAGACTGCTGGCTACGCGCGGTGAGCGGAAAATCGAGGGAACGCGAAACGGTTGGCGGTTGGGCATCCTCAGCAAACCTCCTGGTTAGAAAACTCTGAGTGGGACAGTCTACCTACCAGGGCCAAGAGCCCAGCGCAAGCTGCTAGCCCTTCAAACGAGCACGGTTCTTGGCAGTACCTGAGCCAACTAACCCCCTCGCGCCAGTGCTAAAGTGCTACTGAATTAGCGGGAGTGAGCGCCATGATCGAAGTCAACGAGCATCTGAGTTTGGGAGAGGACGAGGTCGTTTTCACCGCTAGCCACGGCGGTGGTCCGGGCGGTCAGAACGTCAACAAGGTGGCCACGCGGGTCACTCTCTGGTTCGATCTCGCCGCCTCGCCGAGCTTGGACGACCACCAGCGCCGCTTGATCCAAGGGGAACTGGCCGGCCGCATTGGCAAAGATGGCCGGCTGCGGGTGACCTCGCGGCGCCATCGAACTCAGGCAGCCAACCGCGCGGCGGTGCGCCAGCGGTTGGTGGAGTTACTGCGCGAGGCGCTGATCGAAAAGCCCAAGCGCAAGGCGACGCGGGTACCTCGGCGGGCGCGGCGCAAGAGGCTCCGGGAGAAGCGCCATCGCTCCGCCGTCAAACGGTTGCGGTCCGAAAGGGGTAGCGACGAATGAAGCGGCTCGTGGATCGGCGTTCAGGGTGGCGACGGGTGGCGATCACCGCGTGGGCTGGGTTGGCGTTGATGTCGACCGCCACGGTGGCACAGGCGGCGACCTTGCCCAAGGCCGAGGACTGGATCGAGCTGCACTCGACCCACTTTCATCTGATCAGCGACGCGGGCCTCCGCAAGACGGAAGAGATCGCCCTCGATCTCGAACAATTCCGCCTCCTCCTGGCAAGGCTGCGGCCGGGCAGCCGCTTGCAAGCTCCGGTCCCCATGCGGGTGATCGTCTTCAAGGGGCGCCGTTCCTTTCGACCTTACAAGCAGTGGCGCGATGAGAGCGACAACCTTCTCGGTTTCTTTCTCGCCGACCAGTTCGGCAATCGCATCGCGATCAATGCCTATCCCCCCAGCGATGGCAACTCGCTGCCCACCGTTTACCATGAGTTCACCCACTTCTTCATGCGCCACAATTTCGCCCACTTGCCGCTGTGGGTGGACGAGGGGGTGGCCGAGTACTACAGCTCGATCGACCAGCCGGGCGGCGATCTGCGCGTCGGGGTGGCGATCCCGCGTCACATTCGATGGCTGCGCGAGAAGTCGTTCATTCCGCTGAAGGAGTTCTTCACCATCGGGGAGAGTTCGGCGCACTACAACGAGAACGACAAGATCGGCGGTTTTTACGCCCAGTCCTGGGCCTTGGTGCACTACTTGGTGCACAGTGAAGAGGTGGCCGAGTCGGCCTTGGCGAAGCTCCTGGATGGGCTTGGCGCGAGAGAGGGTCTTGAGATCGCGCTAGCCACGGCGTTGGGCTACCCGCTGGCCGATTTGGAAGGACGGCTGCGGCGCTACGTCCACCAACTGAAACTCAAGGCCTTGGTTCTCGATGCCAAGTCGGTCACCGCGCCGAAGTTCATCTCCTCACGAGCGCTGTCTCGCAGCGAGGCTCTGGTTGTTCTGGGGGATCTCTTGGCCTTCACCAGGGCGCAGCCCGACTTCGCCGAGCAGCACTTCCGCGCCGCCCTTGAGGAAGATCCGAAATCCGCCGATGGGTGGGCAGGGTTGGGGAACTTGGCTCGCCTGGATGGACGCTATGGCGAGGCGGCTGAGTATCTATCCAGGGCGGTTGAACTGGGTTCGCCGAGTGCCGAGACCTATGTTTGGCTGGCCGATTTGCTCGTCGGGTGGAGCGATTCCGCTAGCCGCGAGGCGGTGGGAGGCGAGCGGCGGTCGCTCGGCCCAAGGGCTCGAGAGTTGCTGTTGAAAGCACGGGAGATCAACCCGGATTTTGAGGAGATTCACGGCCTGCTAGCCGGTTCCTATTTCGCCCAAAAAGAGCGCTCTCCAGAGGCCATCGCCGCCATGACTAGCGCGGTGTCGGCTTTTCCCAACCGCCCCGAACTCGCCTACAACCTAGTGGTTCTTCACTTGCGGGCGCAACAGTTCGACGAAGCACGACGGGTTATCGACGAGCGGCTGCGGGGAGACGACGGTGGCGAGTTGTTGCGCAAGGCCGAGGAAGCGATTGCCCTTACCGGCCGGGTCGAGCGATCGAATGCCGAGCTGTTGCGCAGGGCCGAGGAAGCGGTCGTTAGAACCGACCTCATCGATCGATCCAACGTCGCGGCGCAAGAGGGAGATCTGGACCTTGCCGCCGACTTGTTACGCCAGGCGATCGCGGTGACTTCCGACCCCTCGTTAGTGACTCAGTTGACCGTGCAGCTGGGACCGCTAGAGGCGGCCGCGACGCGCAACCGACTCGTCGAGCGCTTCAATCAGGCGGTTGCGCTCCTCAATGTTGGGGACAACGATGCGGCGAAAGAAGTGTTGGAGGAGCTAGAACCCGAGGTGACGGAGTTGAGTCTACGGAACCGGATTCGGGCGCTACTCGACGGTTTGCGCTAGCGCCGATGCGGTTGGCGAAGAGAACTCCCCACGCCGGGTCCGATTTACCAGCTGCTCGAAGCACCGCCGCCGCCGAAGCTACCGCCGCCCCCGGAGAAGCCGCCGCTAGAGAAACCACCACCGCCGGAACTCCAGCCACCGCCCCCTGAACCCCAGCCGCCCCGAGAACTCCAACCGGTACCACCACCGCCGCCGCCAGGTCGGCGCTTGGCGGCGAGGATGAGCAGGGGGAGCAAGACGATCCAACCACCGGTGAGCCCCACTCCGATGGGAACTCCCCACCAGCGGCTGCCGAGGACAAACAGCAGTGGGATGCCGATGGCGTAGAGCAGCCAAGCCAACGGTTTGGGCAGCGAAGCGGCGAACTGAAGTAGGACGAAGCCGATGTCCCCTGTCGCGTTTCTCCCTCTGGCTTGGCAGTGCTTCCTTGGGCAGATCCCTGCCTTGTACCTGTTCGGCCATCGCGTGGACGCCCGCCGCGATCCCTCCGGCGAAGTCTCCGGCCCTGAAGCGGGGGCGCAAGATGTTGTCGAGAATCCTGCCGGAGGTGGCGTCGGTGAGAGTTTCTTCCAGACCGTAACCGACTTCGATGCGCATTCGCCGCTCATCGCGCGCGATCAGTAGCAGGGCGCCGTCGTCAACTTCTCGGCGGCCTAGTTGCCACTTCTCAGCAACCTGCAAGGCATAGTCCTCAATGCTTTCACCTTCGAGGCTGGCGATGGTGAAGACCACCAGTTGAGCTCCTGTGGCCTTTTCGACCGCTTCGAGTTCCGCGACGATTTGTGCTTCCGCGGCGGGATCGATCAGGTCGCCTTCGTCGATCACCCGTCCCCACAACTCAGGAATGGCGCGGGCGGTCAGGGTACCGGGCAATAGCAGCGCTAGCCACAACCCCACGGTGACGACGGCAAGGAACTTTCTACTCATCGCGGAGCCTCAGTTCATTGCGTAGCTCGTCCTCATCGTCGCCGCGCGCTGCCACGCCGCGTTGGCGCAACAAATCACCGCACTGATCAATGGCCTCGACCAGCGCTTGGCCGGGGCGACCGGCGCGCACGCCAGCAGCCAATCCGTCGCTGAGCTCTTCCCATTCTTCCGGCTGGACCCGCGCGTTGATCCCTGAGTCGGCGAGGACCACCACGCGGCGCTCAAAGAGGCTCAAGAAGAGCAATATCCCCGTTCGATCGCGGGTGCGGAAGACCTCCTCTTCGAGGAAGGCTTGGGCCGCTCTCCGACGCACCGCCTCTTCGATTGCCTCCGGCGCACTCAGCAGTCGGCGCAGTGGCGCAAGGTAGCGCATGGCCAGGTAGCCGCCAGCGGCGCCGAGGGCGGCGGGCAATGCGCCCCAAAGCCAGGCCGAACCTCCCCAGTGGCCGCCGGCCAGGTGCACGGCGGCGGCGGCGACGGGTAGGAGCAAGGCTCCGAGCGTCGCCGCTTGCCATTGGCTGGCCTCGTAGCTGGCGCTGCGGGCGACAACGTAGGTCACCACCTCCCCGGAGGTTTCCCGCTCGGCCGCGGCGGTCGCCGAACGGATCGCCTCCAGTTCGGCCTCGCTAAAGAGATCGCGGATACTCACGGTGGAGGGCTAGAATTCGACCTTGGGTGGTTCGTCGGAGCCCGCTTTGGACTCGAAGTAGGGTTTGGCCTCGAAGCCCTTCATGTTGGCAATGACGCTGGCGGGGAACTTCCGCCGCGCGGTGTTGAAGCCGCGTGCCGCCTCATTGAACCGGCGGCGCTCGACGGCGATGCGATTTTCGCTTCCCTCGAGCTGCACCTGCAAGTCGCGGAAAGCCTGGGTGGCCTTGAGTTCGGGGTAGCGTTCGACCACCACCAAGAGTTTGGATAGGGCGGAAGAGAGGCCCTGTTGCGCTTGCTGGAATTGCTGCATCTGTTCCGCGGTCGGGGCGCCGTTGAGCTGGACTTGACCGACCTTCGAGCGTGCTTGGACCACGTCGTTGAGCGTGTCGCGTTCGAAATCCGCCGCGCCCTTGACGGTCGAGACCAGATTCGGAATCAGATCGGCCCGGCGCTGGTAGGTGTTCTCCACCTGGCTCCAGGCGGCGTCGACCCCTTCTTCCAAAGTGACTAGCCGGTTGTTGATCTTGATGCCGCCCAAAATAACGAGTCCTACGACAAGCAAGAGCACCAGCGCCGCGCAGCCTATTGCTTTACCCATGGTCTAGTTACCTCCTCCTAGCAAATGAACAGAATGGGGGTGAGTATACGTCTCAGAGAGGTGGGCGACTTGCTCAGCGGCAGTGCACCTCGACCGTGTGGCCGATGAAGTCCATCATCGCTCGTAGTTCGTCGTAGCTCTTGTGGCGCAACCGGAACCAGGTGTTTTCAAGGTAGCCGAGGCGCATGGGTCGGGTCTGGGTGCCCGGCGGCGGAACGTTGGAACGGAAGATATGCCGGCCGCAGCGCTTCCAGACCCTGTCGAGCCCTCGGTAGCTGGCGATGGTTCCGTCCTGGTCGGGGCGCACCTGGATGGAGCCGGTGGCGAAGCGGCGACTGGGAGGCTGGCCAGCGGCCTGACCGGTGACCGCCAGGGCCCATTCTCGGTACAGGTCGAGGTCGTTGCCGGCGCAGTGCAGGTCCCACAGCCGCTCGCCGGGCGGGCGGGCGCCGATCTCTGAAAACTTAAGCCCTCGCGACCCGAAGAACCACTCCATGTGGGTGGCCGAGGTCTCGATTCCGAGTAGGCGAATCACCTTCCGGCCCAGCCTCTTGAGTTCGTCGTAGCTGTCACTGTCGACCCGATTGGTCGCCGCCACCTGGGGGGCGATCGTACGGTCGCGCATCGCCACCAGAACGTTGGGGTAGTAGTGAGAGATGAACTCGTGGCGGACCTCGCCGTCAACCGCCAAGGTATCGTAGAATCCTTCGTGGCCCTCGACGAACTCTTCGATGGCCACCGAACTGCCCTGGTGGACATCCAATTCAAGGATTGCCGCCTCCAGCTCCTGGAGGTTGTCGGTACGAAAAGTGCTCTGCGAGGCCAGCCCGGCTCGCGGCTTGAGGATCAATGGAAAACCGATCCGTTCGGCGAACTCGCGGACCTCGGCGACACAAGAGACGGCCGCCGATGCGGCGCAGGGGACGCCGCCCTGGCGAAGAACTTCCTTCATCGCCGTCTTGTCGCGGCACAGGGTCGCGGTACGGACCGAAGTCCCCTCGACCTCCAGTGCTTGGCGCAGGTGCGCCGCCGGCAGGATCAACAGCTCGTCGACCGCCTCGACCCGATCGATCGCCGCGCGCTGGGCGATCTCTTGGGCGGCGTTGAGCAAGGAGTCTTCGTCGAAGAGCGAGGCAATGCCGCGATAGTGGCTCAACAAGCCCGCCATCTCGTCGTCCAACTGTGCGGCCGGCCGGTGACCGATGCCGCTGACTTGGACGCCGATCTCCTTGAGCGCGTGCACATAGTCGCGGTGGGGCGCCGGATGGTCGGGTGCGAGAAAAAGGAGGTGCATAAGATTCTCGTTGAGAGGCCGAGTCAGGAAGTATGGTGCGCTGTACGCCGCGCCATGAACGGAGGGCTGAAGGTCGATTTTATCCTGACTTAGACCGGCTAGCGAGTGATTGACGCCGCCCTGACAATGGAAATATACTGGGCCCGCCAACTTAAACCCGCGCACTTTCCGGCCCACTCATGGGGGCGAAGAGAGCGCCAAAGGGAGGAGAGTCCATGTCTTACGTGATCGGTGAAGCTTGCCTGGGGGAGCGATACGCGACCTGCGTGGCCGTTTGCCCCGTCGATTGCATCCATCCGGGTGACTACAAGGGCGAAGAGTTCATGATCATCGACCCTGATGTCTGCATCGATTGCGGACTCTGCCTGCCGGAGTGCCCGATTGGCGCCATCTTCGAGACCGAGGATGAGGCGCCGGACTGGGCGGAGATCAATGCCGAGTTGTCGGAAGAGTTCTCCGAGAACGATCCGGTCGAGGAGCGTCCGCGAAACGATCCTCCCCGCAAGGAAGGGCACGAGATCGTCAACCCGTAAGGGGTGGTCACGGTTTCCCGTGCACTTCTTCAAGGGGCGCGGGAAGCCACCCTGACCTTGATATCTGAAGGCGGTTGCCTTCAGCCCGCGATGCGCACCTACCTCGATCTCCTGCGCCACGTCTCCTCCTCTGGGGTTGACAAGGGCGACCGAACGGGTACCGGCACGCGAAGCCTGTTCGGCTACCAGATGCGCTTCGATCTGCGCCAGGGCTTCCCCCTGATTACCACCAAGAAGCTGCATCTCAAGTCGATTATCCACGAGCTTCTGTGGTTCCTCGCCGGGGAGACCAACGTCGCCTACCTGCGCGACCACGGGGTTTCGATCTGGAACGAGTGGGCCGACGAAGGCGGGGAACTCGGGCCGATCTACGGCTACCAATGGCGTTCCTGGCCAGCGGCGGACGGCCGCGCCATCGATCAGATCGCCGCCGCGGTGGAGTTGATCCGCACCCAGCCGGATAGTCGCCGGATCCTGGTCAGCGCTTGGAATGTGGGCCAGCTTGAGAGCATGGCCTTGCCGCCTTGCCACGCTCTTTTCCAGTTTTACGTCGCCCAAGGCCGTCTCTCCTGCCAGCTCTACCAGCGCAGCGCCGACATCTTCCTGGGAGTGCCCTTCAACATTGCCTCCTATGCCTTGTTGACCCAGATGATGGCGCAGGTGTGCGGCCTGGAGGTGGGGGACTTTGTCCACACCTTAGGCGATGCGCATCTCTATTCGAATCACTTCGAGCAGGCGACGCGCCAACTCGCGCGCAAACCTCGACCGTTGCCGCGAATGACGATCAACCCGGCGGTTCGCTCGATTTTCGATTTCCGCTACGAAGACTTCCAGCTCACCGGCTACGATCCCCATCCCGGTATCAAGGCCCCGATCGCCGTATGAGGCTATCGGCCATCGTGGCGGTGGCTGACAACGGTGTCATCGGCCGAGACGGCGAGTTGCCGTGGCGGCTGTCGGCCGACCTGAAGCGGTTCAAGCAGTTGACCCTGGGCCACCACTTGGTGGTCGGTCGCAAGACCTTTGACTCGATCGGCCGCCCCCTGCCCGGGCGGCACATGGTGGTTCTGAGCCGCCGCGAAGGATATGCCCCCGCCGGGGTCGCGGTAGTCCCCACCCTGGCAGCGGCCCTAGACTTGGCTCAAGCGGCTAGTGACGACGAGGTCTTTCTCGGTGGCGGTGGACAGATCTACCGGTTGGCGCTACCGCGAGTCGACCGGATCTATCGCACCAGAGTCCACACTACATTGGACGGGGATACCTATTTCCCGGAGTTGGCGGCGGGGGAGTGGACGGTGACCCGAAGCGAGGAGTTCGAGGCGGACGAGCGCAACTCGTTTCGAACGACCTTCGAGGTAGTCGATCGTATCTCTACGACCCCTGACGCTCGCTGAGTTCGCGGCAGGCCCGTTCGACGGCGCGATATTTCTCCGCCTGGCCGAGGCGAAAGCCGGAGTGAACGGCCACCGCGAGAATGCCGAAGGAAAAGACGGTGCGTGGGTTGGCGCCGAAGGCGAAGAAAGAGGTGTCGTCGGGGCGTAAGAAGAAGAGGGTCAGGATAGCGATCCAGTCCATCGCCGCCACCAGCATGGCCCGTTTCTGGGCCCGTTGGAGCGCCTCCAGTGAGGCTTCGAATTCCTCTTGGCTGTTCTGGGCTCCAGCTTCCGCCTCTTCCTCTTGGGGGATCGTCAGACGCAGGGCCGCGACATGTTCAACCAGCAGGGAGAGGATAGCTCGGGTTCTCCACATGACGGCCTAACCTAGAATCGCGAAGGTGATCGTCGCCTTGGCGACCAACTTGTCGTCTTGGCGCACTTCACCTTCGGCTACCGCCAGCGTGCGGCCCCGTTTGAGCACCCGGCCACGCCCCACGAGTCGCCCTGGCCGCGCTCGCGACATCAGGTTGACAGTGATCGCCGCAGGTACCACGGAGGCGCCGACCGCCTGGGCCGCCGAGACTTCCGCCAAGGTGGTCAGGACGGCGAAGTGGATGGTTTCGGGAGCGACCTGGTGCTCGGGCAGGGTGTCGAGAACGACCGACTCACCATCGCTGCCAGGGGCGAGTCCGAGAGACTGGTTAAAGAAGGGCATGGCCCCAGTATAGCGGCCTCGGAGGGTTGTCGAGCACCGATTGAGGCCGGCGACGGTGGCCGGCTAGCCGAGATCCGCCAGCGCGGCGGCGGCGCTTTCCTGGCTGGTGCGCAGCGTCTCGTACCAGTGTTCGGAGAGGTGGCCATGGCGATGGCACTCCGCCAAGATCTCCGCCACCTCGGTCAGCGCTTGGCGTGCTGACTCGAGCCGAGTCCGCGTGGCCGATCCGATTCCGCCGCCCCGCTCCGCTGCTGAAGTCGCGTGGGGCGACGAAGCCGCGCCGGTGGGCGCAGTGAGTTCGGAAGAGATACCCACCAAACTGTTCGCCGCGGCCACGGCGCTGGTGCGGAGCCGATGCGCCATGCTGTCGGCGCTGGAAGCCTCGGGAATGGCTTCATAGACGCCAGCGAGCAGACCACGGGTCAGTTGATAGGCATGGAGGTGTCGATAAGGTCGCATGGTTGCCCGGTATTCTTGGTGCGGAGGAGATCCTATCTCCTACAACGCTCGGAGGAGCGAATCCGTTTCATCCCAAAGTGAGATTTCTTCAAGCACCAGTCTCCCCCAGAGTCCATCGAAGCCAACAGCGAGCCCGACCGGGCGAGCCGGCGAAGCCGGAGTTGGGGGTGAGCCATGAAAAAACGACGTTTTTTTCATGGCGAGGGGGGCAGCCAGCCCCCCTAAAATCGAAAGATGTAGGAGCCGAAACGGCTCCTACATCATCCCCAGCTGGAGGCGGGCCGCCTCGCTCATCATTTCCATATCCCACTGTGGATCGAATACCAACTCGACATCGACACTAGCCACACCGGGCAGCTCTTCGGTCTGGCGTTGAACGTCCTGAGCCAGCACGTCCCCCATACCGCAGCCCGGAGCGGTCAAGGTCATCTTGATAAAGACGTCGTTGTCGCCGTCTTCCCGTTCCTTGAGCGTGCAATCGTAGACTAGCCCCAACTCGACGATGTTGACCGGAATCTCGGGGTCATAGCACTTTCGCATCCGGGCCCAGATCCTCTCTTCGAGAGTGCCTTCGTCGGCTTCGTCCGCTTTGGCGGAGGCCTCCTTACCCAGGGCATCGACATCCTTCTCGTCGACCCTGAGCATCTGCCCCCAGTCGGTCATCACCGTGTAGGAGCCGCCCAGGGCTTGGGTGATCACCACCGCTGTACCCTCGGTGAGCTTCACCCGGTTGCCGTCGGGAATCTGAATGGCGGTGATATCGCGCCGCAGGATGACTTGTTCTCGTGTGTGCATGGCTGGTGGTTCCGTGGTGGTGGTGGTGGGAGTGGGAGTGGGTACTGAACGAAATAGCTCAGCCCGGGGCAAGCCTACCAAACTATGAGGCGTGACAGCGCGTTGCTGGATTCGACTGGTTGCCAGAGGCCACGAACCATCTAGTACCCATACCAGGGTTGGCTAGCAGGTCCCGCTTCGCCGGTTTCATTCCAGGTCGCCAGCGAGAGCTTGGAGATCGCCTGCAAGCTATCTGGGTGAGGTTGACCTTCGCGCAGGCCGACGCCGTAGAAACCACCGATGCAGCGCGCCTTGATGTACTCGACACTCAGGCGAAGCGAGTGGAACACAGGCTCGCG
>QIHU01000416.1 GCA_003231035.1 Acidobacteriota bacterium | reverse complement strand
AGATCCGGCTGCCCGTATCGACATACATGCCCTCCTGGGCGTTCTTGTGGATCACGATGCCGCTCATCGGCGAGTAGATCGTCACGTGTTCTCGAGGCTTGCCGCCAGCCTCGATCTCGGCGATCTGCTGGGGTGTCAGCCCCCACAGCCGGAGCTTCTCGCGGGAGGTCTCGACCGTGGTCTGGACCCGCTCGCGCAGAACCGTGACGTTGCTCTTCTCCAGACTCTTCGCCGTTCGCAGGGATTGGATCAACTCCTCCTGCGCCGCCAGCAGCTCAGGGCTGTAGAGGTTGACCAGGTGGTCGCCTTTGTTGACCGGAGCGCCGGTGAAGTCGACGAAGAGTCGGTCCAGTCGGCCAGGAACGTAGGCGGTGATGTAGGCGAGCCGCGTCTCATCGAAGGTCACCTTGCCGACCATTCGGATCTCGGCGCCCACGAACTTGCGCTCGACTGGAAGCACTTGAATCTCGGCCAGCCTCTCGGCGGAGGGCGTCAGACGAACAGCACGTGGCCCAAGCTCCGGCGATCCGTCGTGCGCCTCATGGGCCGCCATCTCTTGGGATTCACCAGGCCGCGCATCACCCACCTCGGAGGGCATCTCTTCGCCGTCGCCCCCACGATCCTCGCCTCCCCGCAAGAGGTAGCCGAGGAGGAGCGCGGCCACGAACACCACGGCGAAGGGAAGCAGTTTTTTCTTCATCGACGAACTCCTGTCGTGGGTGCGGGATCGGTGGCTCTTGGCTTGCCCAACGGCCGACCGATCAGCATTTCAAGTTCGGCCATGCGCTGCTCGCGATCCGCCACGGCACGTTCGAAAGAGAGCTGAAAATCCAGCAGCAGGCGCTGAGCATCAATGACGCTAAGAAAGTCTTCCTTACCCGCCTCATAGCCCACTTGGGCAACCTCTAGCGAGGCCTCGGCCAGCGGTACCAGAGTGTCGCGAAAAAGATCGATCTTGCGTTCGGCGTCATGGAAGCGGAATAGCGCCAGCTTCACCCCGGCTTCAAGGCTGTTCTCCACATCGTCGCGACGCCCCTGGATCGCTTCCCGACGTCGTTCGGCCTCGCGTACCCCCGCCCGGTATTTCGATCGCCAGATAGGAACGCTGACCGAGACCTTCGCCACCACCGGATCCCTACCGCTGCCGGGCACCCCCGAGGCGAGAGCCGAACTGGTATCAACCCAGTCGAGACCGACTACGAAATTGGGTCGAAACTCCTGGCGCGCCAACTCGATGGCCTGTTCCTCGCGCGCGACCTCGAAGTCGAGGCGTCGCAACTCTGGGCTGTGCCCCGGCAACGCCGCCAAGACCGCGTCCTCGTCCAGCTCAATCTCGCGCACCGGCATCTCCTGCGGCCAAGCCACGGGAGCATCGGACGCCCGGCCAAGAGCCGCGTTCAGCCGCGCGACGATCGGTTTCCGTAGAGCTTCGAGAGTCCGCAGGCGATCATCCACTTTGCCCAGTTCCACCTGCGCCTTGATCACTCCCGAAACTGGCGCGCCAACCATGAAATTGGCCTGTGCGACGCTCTCTAGGTGTTTCAAGAGGGCGATATTGTCTTCGCTGATGGCGATCGCCCGAGCCAAGTAGTAGAGCTCGTGGTAAGAATCTTTGACCGCGAAGAACAGCCTGAGCTTGGTTGCCTGATAGTGCTGCTCCACGGCGTTGGCCGCCTCCGAGGCGACGGCTTCGCGCAAGCGTAACTTACTCCACCAGGGAAAGACTTGAGCCACACCGAGTTTCTGTTCCTGCGGCCCGACCCGTGTTTCAACTTCCGAGATGAAGAAGGCGTAGCTGACGATGGGATCGGGCAGAGCGCCCACTTGGTCGATCTTCTCAATGGACGCCTGCCAGCGATTAAATGCCGCCTCAAGGCCAGGATTGGCAAGCGCGGCGTAAGCGAGATAGTCAGCGAGCTGGGCGCTGTCGTCGAGGTCGGGAAACTCAGATTCAGGCCCCTCCTCGGAGGGCCTCGCCTCGAGCGCGATCGGATGAGCAACCACTAGCCCAGCCAAGATCAGAGGCAGGAGGCCGAATCGGAGAAGGGGCGATACAGTTGTCTTGCGCATGGTGATGTGTCTCAGTGGTACCCCGTCGGTAGCCTCAGAGCGCCTCGGGACCTACCTCTCCGGTACGGATCTTCATCGCTTGATCCACCGAAGTGACGAACACGATGCCGTCCCCTTCGTACCCAGTTCGAGCCGAGGCGGCAATAGCTTGCAGCAGCTCGTCGATCTGCTCCGCGCGACAGACGATCTCAACCTTTCGGGCCTCTTCCATCGTGGACAGGTCGCAGGGAGCAAGGCCCGAGAGATGCTGCTTATAGCCGTAGCCCACTCCACGAACCGATGAAACCGTAATCCCAGGCACACCCACTTCACGGAAGCCACAGAGGACTTCATCGATCTTTCTAGTCCGTACAAACGCTTTGATCAGCTTCATCGTTTTCCTCTCTCTCTGCCCTGTCAGGGCAAGGTATTCTCCATCACTGTGGAAAGTCTCTAAACACTTTTTCTATCGCTCCTTGAACGGAACTAAGAAAGGCTGGTGTTACTTCGTCTTCTTCGAGATGCGTCGCCGCCGTGAGGTACACGTCCAGTGCCAGCCTCCGCGAGTTCTCCGCCCCCCATTTCCCCGAGTTGACATGCAGCCCTCCGGATTCCGCTAACGACTGCCAAAGTCGCCCGTAAAGCGCCGCCACGAATTGGCGGTGAACGCCGTCGGCTCCAAGGTGGCTTCGCAGAGCGGGCTCAAGGGCTTTCATTAGATGCCGTGTCTGCAAGTCGATGTCCGTCTCTCGTTTCATCTCGGTACTACGCTGTCTCTCTTACAGCAAAGAGCACGCCAAGTAGGGCTGGAGGAGAAATAACGGATTCGAAAGGCGGAAAAGCGGCCTTGCGTAGAGATCCTCTCTGTCAAGGCCGTCGCACCTCGTGCGTTCATGCAAGCCAGGGGCGCGGCGCGCTTGCAGCGCTGCAAGGCTGCGGAACATGATCAAGGAGGCGCTGCGCTAACTTGGCTGCCCTCTTAGTCTGGAGAGGGCCAGCGGCGCATGGAGTATTCGATAGCCTCCTGGACATCGAGCGCTTGGGTGCTGTTGCCCATCCGAACGAAGAGGGTCGTCGTTTGGCCCTCTCGACAATACACGGGACGGCTAGAAGACTCCGCTACAATCCGGCACACCTCTTTGCCTTCCAGTCGACCGAAGGTAACATGAACCCGCAAGCAAACATCTCCCCCAAGCCGCCTCTTCACCAGGCCCACGATGAACTGTTCGAAGCCGTCCCGGTCCGGCCGTTTGAGGGTTCGGTAGTCCTCCTCCAGGCCGACCACCGTACCGTCGTCAGCGACGCCCACCACCAAACTGCCGCCGCGGTGGTTCAAGAAACCCGCGAGCGCCCGCGTCGCCGGTTGTTCTAGGGCACGGTTTACGCACTGGCGTTCGGCGTCCCAGCGTACCGACCTCTTGAATTCAACCTCCTCACTCTCGCCCGCGGCAATCAGCGAGGGGAGGTCGCCAACCGCCAAGCTTTTGAAGAGGCCAAGAGTTCGTTCTCGAACGAACAGTAGGCGATGAAAGGTCGCGAATGCGAAGCCCGCCGCCCCGCCTACAAAGGCAAAGATAGCGCTCATCGCCAGCATCGCTGGGGTAAACTCGAACAAAGACCGAACCATCCGCCACCACGAAGTCGGAGGACCAATCAAGTCTTTCTGATAGTCCAGCGAATAGATGATCATCGTCAACGGGTGGAGCAAGAGCCAACCCAAGCAAGCTCCCAGCAGGATATTCAAAGCGAGCAGGCGACCCCATCGCGGGGAGTCCGACGAAGAACTCTCAGGTTGACCCAGTCTAGACATTCGAGCTCCATGACCTCCTATGCGAACTGGTGGCAGACGAAGCGATCCGCGTGCCGACGCTCAGATCGCCGGGTAAAGAAGTCTGTTTCCTCACTCCAGTGGAGAGCCGAGGCGCTGCAAGCGGCGGTAGAGGGTGGAGGCGTTGATACCCATGAGACGGGCCGCCTCCTCGCGGTTGCCGTCGGTGGTTTCCAAGACCCGGCGAATGTGCTCCTTCTCGTAGGCGCGCACGGCGCGCCTGAGATCCTGCGAAAGGTCGCCGCCTTCCGCCACACCGGTAAACTCCTCGGGAAGATCCTCCAGGGCCAGACAGTTTCCGTCCGCCAGAAGCACTGCTCTTTCCAGGGCATTCTCTAGCTCGCGGACGTTGCCCGGCCACTCGGCACTCATCAACGCCCGCATCGCCTGGTCCTCAACCTCAAGAACCCGTTTATTCAGGCGAGCATTGACCCGCCCCAGCAGGTGATCGATCAAACCTGGAATGTCCTCGCGGTGCTCACGCAGTGGAGGCAAGAGAATCTCCAGAACTTGGATGCGGTAGAAGAGGTCCTGGCGAAACCGGCCAGCCTTCACCTCCTCTCGCAAGTCCCGGTTGGTGGCAACGATCAGGCGCAACCGAGTCCGTACCGGTCGTACCCCCCCCACCGGCATCACTTCACCCTGCTCCAGAGCTCGCAGCAGCTTTGGTTGCAATTCGAGTGAAAGCTCTCCAATTTCGTCGAGGAACAGCGTACCACCGCTAGCCAACTCGAACATTCCCGGTTTGTCGCGAACCGCGCCGCTAAAGGCACCCTTGCGGTAGCCAAAAAGCTCGCTCTCCATCAAGTCTCGGGGCAAAGCCGCGCAATTGACCGCCACGAAGGGGGACTTTGCTCCCTTACCTAGCTCGTGGATCGACCTCGCGGCCACCTCTTTGCCGGTTCCGGTTTCACCCCGCACCAAGACGGTGGTGTCGGCCGTCGCGGCACGTCGAATCAATTTCTTGACCTTCTCGATCGCCGAGCTGTCGCCGATCAAGCGTGTCCCCTCGTCAGCCCGAGAAACACTGCGACGCAGGAAACGCAACTCGCGGATCATGCGGCGCTGCTCCAGGCAACGTCGCACCCTCACCAACAGTTCCTCATGTTGAATCGGTTTCACAAGATAGTCCGCCGCGCCTTCGCGGAAGGCCTGAATTGCACTATCCAACGAGCCGTAGGCGGTGACTAGCAGAACGGGGACATCCGGGTGCTCGACCGTGAAGTGGTTGATCACCGCCACGCCATCGATACCTGGCATCGCCAGATCGCACACCACCACGTCCGGCTCATCCTGATTGGCGGCCTCGATTCCCTCCTCGCCGGTCGCGGCGGTTTGACAATAGTAACCCTCCTCCCGCAGCAGACTGGCCAGATCTTCGCGGAATAGATTCTCATCATCCACGATCAGAATCCGAGCGCTCATCGCAAGCTCCTCCCTCTCTCCCGAGTGAGTTCTCCCACCTTGACCAGGGGCAGTGTCACGGTGAACCGAGTTCCCTCACCTGGTTTGCTGTCTACATGAATATCGCCGCCATGAGCCTCCACTAGGCTCTTTGACAGGGCGAGGCCCAGACCAACACCCTGCTTCTTAGTGGTAAAGAAGGGTTCAAAGAGCCGGCTGCGAACCTCCGGCGCCAAGCCCACACCAGAGTCAGTGACCGTGAGTTCGACCCCTTCATCGACCAGGCTTGAAGCAATGCTGACCGTACCACTGGATGGGATGGCTTCCACCGCGTTGAGCAAGAGATTGACCAGGACTTGGACGAGTTGATCGCGCACCCCCCGCACCATCACCGAATTCCCGGACAGTGTTCGATCGAAGGTAACATCTCGCGCTCTGCTGTCGAGCCGGATCAGATTCACCGCCTCCTCGACCATGTCGTCCACTCCGCAAGGTTCCCACTCCGCCGGCCGGTTGCGCGAAAAGAGCGAAACGTTGCGCACCGTTCGCCCGATTCGGTCGATATGGTCTTTGAGTAAGGTCAGACTCTCGTCGAGAAACGCCGGGTCGCGTTGGCGCTCAAGCCGTTTTAGCCGGGTGGCCAGGGAGGCCAGGGGATTACCGATCTCATGGGCCAAACCCGCCGCGAATCGTCCCAGGAGTGAGAGCTTGCCAGCATGGACGGTTTCGGCCTCAATCGCCCTGCGCCGGGTGATATCTTCCACCAGCTCGACCACCTGGATCACCCGGCCGTCGGCGTCTTTCACCGGCTCCGCGACGTGCCGCAGGTAGCGCACAGCTCCGTCGTCCCCCATCAAGCGACGAACGGCTTCGGAGGGCCTCCCGTCTCGAAATACTTGTAAGGCGACACATTCTTGGCACCCGCCTCGGCTTTGGAACAACGGACAAACGTTGCCCCGCACCTCCGCCTGCCACTGCAACCATCGCCCCGCCCGCTGGCTAAACCACTGGACGATCTGCTCAGGCTCCACCACCATCATCCCCACGCCGACGGCATGCACCATCCCTTCGAGCCGCTCGCGTTCGAGGATCGCCTCACGAGCAATCTTGGAGACCACCCTCTCGCTGTCGCGCAAACGATCGCGCAGCAGGGAGGTCAAGTACGAGGCGACCAGCAGCAGGGCGAGGAGCGCGAGGCTCTTTCCGGCGATGAAACTCGTGTCAAAGGCGGCATGAATAGAATCAGCCGCCGGCGGGCGCCCGGGTGGCGGCTCGACTCCGGGGATCACCTCGGGATGTGGGAAGAGGCCGAATGAAGCATGCGGCAGCAGGCCGAGAGCTTCTCCAGCCACCAGAATACCGAACAGAAAACAGGCGACCACCGCGATGGCGAAAGCCGCTCGCCGCGAGAGAAGAATAGCCGCGACGATCACCGGGAAAACGTAGGCGAGGTAGAGCGGGTTCTCGATCCCGCCAGACGCATTCAGAAGACCCGTCAACACCACCAGATCGATGACGATTTGAATGACCACCTGGCGCTCGGGATTCACTTGGCGTTCGATCAACCGGCTGAACACCAGGTTGGAAATCACCAAAGCCGAGGACCAACCAAGCAGCCATGGCAAGCTGGAATATGGGAGAAGTTCCGCGATCGGAACACCGATCAGCACCAAGAGCACGAGGGCACTGACAGCGGTCCAGCGTACCTGAACCAGCCACCGCGCGTGCTGCCGAAGCTGGGATTCCCGATCCGGGAGTCGCATGATGCCGGACGGCCCTCGCGGCGCCAAGACCGGCACCTGGAGCTTCCGCAAGCGCCACATGACGAGAAAGACCAAAATAAGGGACAAGTAGATGCAACTCAGGAGCCGCATCTGATGAACGGTTTCAGGGCTCATCGACTCTCTTATTCATTGGCTTCTCTCAAAAACGTATCGTCAGGCCACCACCAAACCCGTAGTCGGAATGCCACTGCGCCAACAAGTCGAATCGCTGGTTGAGGGTGTACGAAAACCGGGCGAAGCCCTCCCAGTCGTTGAGGGTGT
>QIHU01000791.1 GCA_003231035.1 Acidobacteriota bacterium | reverse complement strand
TCCAGACGGCGACGGCCGCGGTGAGCACCGCGAAGTCGATCGAACCCCGTCGACGCAACTTCCAGAAGGCGGCACGGCAGCCTGCGGAGTTGCCCGAGTGGCCCTCGTTCGGGTGGGACGAGGCGGCGGGTAGCAGGACCTCGGTGAGGATCTCGTCCGGTCGCTTAGCAAGGTAGTCGATGCCGTCGTCGACAAACAAATCCTCGACCGCGATCACCCGCTCGCCAGCACTGGACACCAGCCGAACTCGGGCCTTGAGCGCGCAGAGGATCGGCGCCGAATCGCTGGCGGAAATGGCCCAACAGCGCGGCGACCCCGGGGCGACCCAACAGACGGTGCCAGCCTCCTTCATGCAGTAGTCGATCGAGCGCCGCCACTCTTCGTTTTGGTTGTAGTAAGTGCAGCGGGTGTCGAGGCAGAGGTTGCCGCCGAGGGTGCCCATGTTGCGCAAAACCGGTGTCGAGATGCTGGTCACGGCCCGCGCCAGAGCCGGGTAGCGGCCGCGGACAATGGGGTCGAGGGCAGCCTCGTTCAGCGTCGTGGTGGCGCCCAGTCGCAATTCCGCTCCAGCTTCCCCAACGCCTCCCAGCTGGTGGATTCCGCGGAGGCTGATCACGGTGTCGGCACTCTGGTGGCGGCGCTTCATGTTGGGCCACAGGTCGGTTCCGCCGGCCACCAACCGAATCTGGCGTCCTTCCATCGCGCCCTCACCCGAGAGGATTCCCGCCGCCTCCTCGACGGTCGCCGCTCGGCGCAGCTCAAACGGTGGTAAGCGGAGCATCCTTCTTCCCCTTGAGCGCCTCTTCGCGCGTGGTCATGGTGCCTGACGCACCTCGCATACCGGCTCGTAATTTGTGCTTGAAGTCCGAGATTGCCCGTCCGTCTCCGCCTTCGGCGGGAGTCGGAACCACCAGTTCCTCGCCGAAGTCGACCTCGGGGAAGGAGGTGGGCCCGAAGCGGGCCGGCTTGCCCGAAGACTTGGCTTGGAGAGCCTTGACGATCATCTGCGGCTGAATCGGAATCTGATCGATGCGCACTCCGACGGCGTCGAAGATCGAGTTAGCTAGCGCTGGCATGATTGGCAACAGGGGGCCCTGGCCGACCTCCTTGGCGCCAAATGGGCCCTGCGGATCGGGATCCTCGATCAAGTAAGTGGTGACCGGCGGCATGTCGTGGAAGGTGGGGCTCTTGTATTCGAGCATCGACGGCATCTTGTGGACCAGCGCGTTGGACCTTCGCTCAGGGAGTCGACGGAAAACTTGCTCTTCCATCAACGCCTCACCCAACCCCATATAGACGCTACCTTCGACCTGGCCTAGAGTCAGAACCGGGTTGAGGGCGCGGCCGATGTCGTGCGCGATCCAGACGTGGCGAACCTCGTAGAGGCCGGTGGCGGGGTCGACTTCGGTCTCGATCACCGCCGCGGAATAGGAGTAGGCCGGAGAGGGGCCGACGCCGCTGCCACGGTAGCGGCCCGGCGAGCGCGGTGGGGTGTAGGAGCCGGTCGTGCCCAGGGTGCCGTGAACCGCTTCGGTGCAGATCACCGCCTCGGCGAAGGAGAGGCCGGTTTCGGGGTCGGCGCGGCTGAACACTCGGCCGTTGGCGAAGACGAGCTGCTCAGCAGGAACTTCGAGCCGCTCGGCGACGGAGCCGGCGATCAACTCGCGGGCCCGTTCGGCGGCTTGTCGGGCGGCGTTGCCGACCATCAAGGTCACCCTGGAGGAGTAGCTGCCGAGGTCGACCGGGGTCAGGTCGGTGTCGGCAACGCAAAGGCGAATGTCGGCCAGGTCGATTCCCAGCACCTCGGCGACCACCGCCGCCAAGACGCTGTCGGAGCCCTGGCCGATCTCGCTTTCGCCACAAAAAACGGCCACCCCACCACTGCGGTCGAGCTTGAGCTGGACCCCGGATTGCGGCATGTGATTCCAGTAGATCGGCAAGCCGGCACCGCAGAGGTAGGAGCCGCAAGCCAATCCAAGACCCCGGCCGTGGGGTAGCTTGGCGTAGCGTTGGCGCCAACCGCTGCCCTCGACCACCGCCTCGATGCACTCCTTCAATCCCATGGTGCCGATGCGCAGCCAGTTGGCGGTCACGCTGTCCGCTTCGGCGAGGTTGTTGAGGCGAAGGGTCGCCGGGTCGATCCCCAATCGATGGGCCGCCTTGTCGAGGTGGGTCTCCAAAGCGAACCGTGGCTGCGGTGTGCCGTGGCCACGCTTAGGGCCGCAGGGCGGCTTGTTGGTGAAGGCGCGAACGCCCTCGAAGTGGTAAGTCGGTAGCTGGTAAGTCACGGTTTGGAGCGCGCCGGTGTAGTAGGTCGAAGCGACGCCGTACGAACCGTAGGCGCCCCCGTCGAGCGCGGTCTTCAGGTGCTGCGCGGTCATCGATCCATCCCGCTTGAAACCGGTGCGCAGCTGCATGAGAACTGGGTGGCGCCCTCGGTGGCAGTAGAAGACCTCCTCGCGGGTGAGGGTGATCTTCACCGGCCGGCCCAGCTTGAGAGCCATCTTGGCGACCGCGATCTCGTGATGGAAAGGGTCGCTCTTGCCGCCGAATCCGCCGCCGTTGGTACAGGCGATCACCCGTACCCTGGAGGGGGGAAGAGCGAGGACCTTGGAGAGGGCACGGTGCACGTAGTGAGGCGTTTGGGTCGACGAGTAGAGGGTGACCCGGTCGTCGTCCTCGGTCAGCGCCACCGCGGAGTGCTGTTCCATCGCCAGATGAGTGTTGCCCTCGAAGTAGGAAAGGTCCTCGAGGATCAAGTCCGCGGCTTTGAAGCCGGCGTCGGTGTCGCCGAAACGCATCGAGACCGCCTTGTGGACATTGCCGTAGTCGCCGTAGTCGTGGATGCGAGGTTCGGGATTGGCCAAGGCCTCGTCGACCCCGGAGATGGTCTTGAGTGGCTCGTAGTCGATGCGGACCGCGAGCGCCGCCTCGTAGGCTTGCTCCTCGCTGAGTGCCGCAACCGCTACCACCGGATCGCCGACAAAGCGGACTTTGTCTTGACACAACGCGTGTTCGTCTTGAGAGACCGGCAGGATTCCAAAGGGGGTGGGTAGATCCTCGCCGGTCAGGAAAGCGAGGACTCCTGGCATCTTTTCGGCGGCGGAGAGATCGATGGCGCGGATTAGAGCGTGGGGCACGGTACTGCGGACCAGCCGCATGTAGACCATGCGGGGGAAGGTCAAGTCGTCGGCGAACTGAGCTTGACCGGTGACCTTGGCTCGGCCGTCGACCCTGCGGAAGGGTTTGCCGATCCAGTTGAGCGGTCGCTCCGCGGGCGAGCCTGGTGCGACACTTCGTCTTGGCTCGGCCATCAGCCCTTCTCCTGCCTTGGGTCTTCTTCCTGAGCTGAGGGCGGAGAAATTCGCGGAAGGGGCGAACCGTACAGTGCTTCCGATGGGGGTTTGGCGTCGGCTTCGCCGCGCTCCAGGGCGGCGGCCCAACGGACCGCTTCGATGATCTTGTGGTATCCGGTGCAGCGGCAGAGGTTGCCGGATAGCGCTTCGCGAATCTCGCCATCGCTGGGTTGGGGATTGTCCGCGATCAGTGCTTGGGCGGTCAACAAGATACCCGGCGTGCAATAGCCGCACTGGGCAGCCCCGAGATCGGCGAAGGTCGACTGCAACGGGTGCAACTCGTTGCCGCGCTGCATCCCCTCGACCGTCTCGATGGCGCATTCTTCCACCTCCGCCGCCAGGACCAGGCAGGAAAGGACAGGCTGGCCGTCCACCAGAACCGTGCAGACGCCGCACTCTCCCAACTCGCACCCGTGCTTGGTTCCGGTCAAGGAGCACTCCTCGCGCAGCACCTCGAGGAGGGTGTGGTGGGTGGGGGAGAGTACCCGGCGCTCTTCGCCGTTGATGCGCAAGTTCAGCGCCGTCATTGGGTCAGCCATATTGGATCATCCGTCTTGCCGCGGTGGATGGGTGGAGCAGTTGGTAACTCTGTGTCACGGGGTGAGCTTTCTCGGCCGCGGAACTTGGAACCAACCGCAAAATCGTGGCACGGCCGGGGGAACGAGTCAAGCGGCGAGTCGGCGCCACGAGAGGATCGTTGGCCCTTGCGGGGTCAGCAGGACTTCGACCTCGAGCCGGCGCACCTTAGCGCCGTAGTGGGCTTCGATCCGCACCGTTCGGCTGCGTCCTTGGGTGGCGATGACTTCACTGCTGATGCGCCCACCGCCAAAAGGTCGCTCGCCGCCGCGTAGCCTACCGCCGCGGCTGAACTGGGCCAAGGTCTCGGCCATCGCCGCGTCCACCAGCGCGGTCAAGCGCACCGCGATCATCTCCTCCTGAACCTCCCGCATGCGCAGCATCAATGCACTCGACACCAGGAGCGCGGCCGTGGTGACGAGGACCAGCACCACCATGGCGAGGAGCAGGGAATGGCCTTTCTCGCCGCGCCCTCGGAGCTGCTCGGGCCGAACCCAGTTCACCATCGGTTGGTGCTCCTGGCGCCCCGCAGAGCGACTCGAAAACGATCGACCACCGGTCGCGCCACGCCGCGCCGCGCCGCGTCTCCCGGTGTCCTGCCGGCGATCGACAGCTGGGTGCGCCGGTAGCGCAATTCGACATCCACCAGGTTGCTCCCGATCTTGCGCCAGCGCCAACCGGTGACTCCTCGCAACAGTATTCGGCGGTGGATCACCGCGCCGGATCGGTCGAGACGAGTGCGGATCAACTCATCGCCAGAACGGTGGATACGGGCGAGTCCCGGCTCCGCCGAGTAGATCTCCAGAGGGGCCGAAACCCAGAAGCCGGGCAGGAGCGGGGTGCTGACCGCCCGTGCCGCCGCCAGATCATGATGCAAGGTGACGATGGCGTAGCGCGGCATCGGATCGGTGGCGTCGCGACCGCTGGCGTTGACCATCCGTCGCGCGTCGCCGATCAAACCGGCGGCCAACGCCATGACGATGGCCACCAGAAAGAGGGAAACGACCGCTTCGAGCAGGGTGAAACCCGCTTGCGGTGGGCTGGATGCGCGTCTTCTCATGGCCTCTTCAGGGGCGCCAAGTCAAGGTCTCGACCGCTTGCTCCACCACCTGGTGGTGGACGCTGTAGCGGGCTCGCACGGTCACCCGGAAGAGTCCCGGAGGAGCGATGGGTTCAGTGTTGATCCACAGCCGTAGCCCCTTCGCGGTAGGTGGTTGGGGCTGAGTCCACCGATAGAGGTTGGGCTCGACGACTCCGCTGGCCGCCGGTAGCTGTCCGGCGCGCATGCTCTCCAAGGTCGCTTCGAGCGCGCGGGTGGCCTCTCGCCGCGCCGCCACCCGGTGAATCTCTCGCGGCACAACAGCCACCATGCTGGCGGTGGCCAGCAGAATGGCGGCGAGCAAGGTGAGCCCGATGAGCGTCTCGATTAGGCTGAAGCCGGAGGCTCGGGGTGCCAAGCGTTCTACACGCATGCGGTCGCTCGTGCGCCGTGGTGGTGGGTATGGAAAACTCTATCCAGTGCGTCGTCGTGGAGCCGAGCCACGTGGGGCCAGGCGTAGCACTGCATCGCCCGCCGTCCCACCTCTCTTTCTCCCGTCGGCCACAGCGTGCCGGCTGCGACCCGTTGGGCTAGCTCAGCCAACTTGCGGGTGAGTGGCCGTACCCCACCCGTGTAGAAGAAATCGTCGCCGAGCACAGCCGTCAATGGGGCCATCACTTCAGGATAGCTGAGCCGCCGGGGAAGGACCGGGTAGGCACCGGCGGTCACCGCTTCCACCGCGCTGATCCCGAAGAACTCGTGGCGAGCGGTGGAGACATAGAGGTCGGCGTGGGCGAGCGCCGCCCGATAGTGCTCGGGATCCGACTGGTAGCCCCAGTGGTCCAGTCGGTCGGTGAACCGGCGATGGGCGGCGTCAAACTCGGGTGGGACCTGGCGGAACCGTTCGCCCAAGACGCTGAGCCGAAACTCGACACCGCGTGCTTCTAGTGACCGCAAGGCGGCGAAGAAGGTCTCTGGAGCCTTGTCGTGTTCCCAGCGGGCCGCCCAGAGGATGCGCACCGGCCCGGGAGCGCGGGTGAGGCAGGGCGTGTCCGGCGGCAGGACGCCGGGAGGGTGCACTTCGCTGCGCCTACGGATTCGTTCGACCTCATCGGCGGGGCGATGATCGGGCATGCGCTTGAAGAGCGCCGGCAGGGCGCCCAGAAAAGAGTCCCGATGGAAGCTGGAATTGAACCACACGGAATCCGCGGTGAGCGCGGTCGAAAAGTTGGTCAAAGCGAAATGGAGGTCCCGTTCCTTCTCGGCCCTTACCGGATAGGTTAGCTGGTTCTCGTGGAAGTACACGAGGTGCGCGACCGGGTGCAGCGCCGAAGGGATCAACCCCTTGAACTGCGCTAGGTCGAGCATGTCCGAGACCAGCACAAGGTCCCAGGATTCGCCCGCGGCGAGCCGAGACTCGACTTGCCGGGCGAAGGTCCATGCCGCGTGGCGCATGCGCCACTTCCACTTGTTGGGAGGTAGCGTCAGCAGAGTCCACTGGTGGTAGCTGTGGCTGCCCCACTGATCGAGGAATGCGCGGTGACTGCCACCGTAGTAGGGTTCGAGCGCAAGAATTTTCATGGTGATGTGGTGCACCACGATACCGTAGTGTCCCGTGCGCGACCTGAAGCGAAGTCTTGGAAGGGAACTGGTCGGCTCTACGTAGTATCCTTGAAGCTACCGAGTTCAAAAGAAGTTATGCCTTCAGAATCCATTGAAACAGATTCGCCGCTAGCGCCAGACGTCGCTCGTATCGAGGAGCAGCTCGAAGAGTTCGAGGAGGAAGTTCTGGAACTTACCGAAGCGCTGAGCGACGCGCAGTTGCTGTGGCGTCCGTCGGCCAACGGCTGGTCGATTGCCGAGTGTTTGGATCACCTGAACGTGACTGGATTCGAACTGCTCCCGCGAGTCGATCGCGCGATCGCCGATACCCAGCGGCAAGGGCATCGGCGCGAAGGGCCGCTCAAACCACGTTGGCGGGCGCGAATCTTCGCCCACATGATGGAACCACCCGCCAGGCTGCGTGCCAAAGCGCCTGAGATCTTCTTGCCGCGCTGGCCGGAGGAGCCGCGCAAGGTGGTGCGCGAGTTGGTCGACCTCCAAGGTGAGCTGATCAAACGGTTGCACGAGGCAGATGGCCTCGATTTGTCCTCTGCCCAGATTGCTTCGCCAGCGGCCCGGTTTATCAAGCTGAGTCTTGGCGAGTGGCTGCTGGTGACCGTGGCCCACCAGCGTCGTCACCTGTGGCAAGCTCGTCAACTGCTCGAAGATCCAGCTTTCCCGAGCAGCTAGTGTCCCGTGCGGGAAGTTCGTTTATCACCGAGAGGGTCGAGCAATACTGGGAGTATTGCGAGGAGCCGCAACGCGGCACAGGGGGATGAATCGGCCCTCGAATGGTAGCGAACTTTCCGCACGGGACACTAGGTTAGCTAACAGCCCTGAGATTTTCTGGGTGGACCTGAGATTCGCTGAACGATTTGGAAGCTGCTTTGCGTCCTTAGTGGGGTAGGGACGGCCGCCGTGGCCGCCATCTTGGAAATCACTAGGGAGGTTGACATGCCATCATGCAGTGCCTACACTGTCGGTATGAAGATGATTCGAAGCCAGGTCCAGTTGACGGAAGAACAGATGCGGTCTCTGCGCCGGTGCGCGGCTATCGAGGGAATTTCGGTTGCTGCGGTCATCCGCGGTTGCATCGACGAGGCTCTAGAGGCTCGGCCGCCCAGCCGCGCCAGGCTGTATGCCAAGGCCATGCAGCTGGCCGGCAGCTTGCACGACGCGGCTGGCGCTACCGATCTGTCGTCCGAGCACGATCGCTATCTCGCCGAAGCCTTCTCGTGAGGCGAATATTCGTCGATACCTCAGCGATCTTCGCCCTCTTGGTCGAGCAAGACGAAGCCCATCAGCGGGCCCGCCTAGCCTTTTCTAGCCTAGCTGCCGAGAAGGCGGTGCTGCTGACCAGCTCCTACGTTCAACTGGAGTGCCATGCATTGCTCGGTCGGCGATTCGGGCCGGTCGCGATGGAGCGGTTCCGCCGTGATTTCGTGCCCCTTTTGGAAACGGTGTGGGTCGACGGTGAACTGCATGAACGTGCGCTCGACGCATTGCTAGGGAGGCAGGTCCGGGGCCTCAGCTTGGTGGATGAAGTCTCCTTCGCGGTGATCCGCGGCCAGAAGTTGGATGCCGCCTTTGCCTACGATCGTCATTTCGAAGAGGAGGGTGTCCCGCTGGTCGGCTAGGCCGCCTAGTTTGACTCTAGGACTCATTATGTATTACTTTGGTGGCGGCGAAGTATTACTCGAAACTCATACCCGAGGCCCCAATGAAGACCTTGTCCCTGAAGTTGCCCGCAGAGCTGGAAGCCAAGTTGGCGCGGATTGCGCTGGAGCAGGAAGTCAGCAAATCCTCGCTCGTGCGCGAAGCGATCGCCGAGTACGTAAGGGAGCCGTCAAGTCCCACGGAGGGCTCCTTTTTGGCCCAGGCTCGAGATCTCGGCGGTTGCGTGGAAGCGGTCGAAGATTTGTCGACCAACCCGGCTCACCTGCGCGGACTGGGGGAGTGAAACGACGCTTCGCCGTAGATACCGGGCCGTTGGTGGCTTTTCTCAATCGGCGCGATAGCCACCACTCTTGGGCACTCTCGCAGCTGGCGCAAATCGAGCCTCCGCTCGCCACCTGCGAGGCTGTGGTGACCGAAGCCTGCCATCTCATGAGAAATTCCTCAGGTGGCGCCGAGGCAGTCCTGGAACTTCTCCGTCGGGGCCTACTCAGTCTGCCCTTCGAACTCTCTGTGGAGACGGAGCCGGTGAACCGGTTGATGGCCCGCTACTCCAACGTCCCCATGTCGCTGGCCGATGGCTGTCTGGTGCGCCTCATGGAACTCAGGGCGGAGAGCACTCTGCTCACCCTCGACCGCGACTTCACCGTCTACCGCATGCTCGGGCGCCGGGTTATTCCGCTCTCAATGCCCTCCCAGCGGGGCCCGTTTCCGCGAGCAACGTAGCCGGAGAGATGGTCGAAGTCTTGGGTTCAGCGACGGTTGGGGCAGCAGCCTCTGATAGAGTGAACCATTCGTGTCCAATATAAATCGGTGTTCCGCTAGCCAGTCATGGGCCTGAAGGTCGCATTCCTCAAGCCGCCGATCGGTGGCATCTTGGGTCTCGAGATGCTCACCTTCGTCGAGCCGCTGGGGCCGATCTGCGTTGCCGCTTGCCTGGAACCGGTCGGCCACGAGTGCAAAGTGATCGATCTGCGGATCGACGGCCTCGAGGCCGGGATGGAGTCGTGCCGCGAATTCGCACCCGACGTGGTCGGCTTGCAGTGCAATTTCACCACCGAACGATTTCGCGCCGTGGCCTTGGCCCGCCAGGTCAAGAGGGAGTTGCCTGGGGCCTTCGTGGTGGTCGGAGGCCACGACGCGTCGCGGGAGCCCGGGTGGTTCAATCTCCCAGAGATCGATGCCGTGGCGGTCGGCGACGGCGAAGAGGTCATGCCGGCCTTGGTGGAGGCGCTGGAGCGCGATACCGATCTCGCCGAGATCCGAGGTCTGGTCCTAAACCGAGGAGGTGAGCAGATCGCCACCGGCCACGCTCCGGCACGCAGCTCTCTGGACGAACTGCCGCTGCCGGCTCGCCATCTGATCGCCCACTACGCTCCTCAGTACTACATCAACTTTCGCAAGCCTCTCGCCTTGATGGAGACGGCGCGCGGTTGCCCCTTCAAGTGCAACTTCTGTTCGGTATGGAAGTTCCATGAGAGCACCTTCCGCGAGAAATCGCCGGAGCGGGTGGTCGAAGAGTTGCGCCAGATCGAGGCTCCCAACATCTTCATTACCGACGACATCTTCTGGATGAACGTGGTGCGCGGCGAGGAGATGGCCCGCCAGATTAAGGCGGCCGGAATCCGCAAACACTTCACCGTGCAGACGCGCACCGACATCATCTGTAAGTTCCCTCACCTTATCGAGATGTGGAAGGACTGCGGCGAACTGTCGATCTT
>QIHU01000619.1 GCA_003231035.1 Acidobacteriota bacterium | reverse complement strand
CCGTGCTCACCGGCGAGCAGCGCGTCGCGCAGCAGTCCTCGTTTGACCTTGAGGGTCGTCGTCTTGGGCAGATCGCCGCGCCAGATCTCGATCCGTGCGATCCGCTGATAGCTCGGCACCTTTTGGGAGCGCGCCGTGATCGCCGTGCGTATCCGCTCGATCTCTTCTAGTGTGGCATCGGCGCGCGGTACCACCACGGCGGTTACCCGCTCGCCGCGCCCCCCGTCGGGCAGTCCCAGAACCACCAGCTCCTCCACCGCCAGTCCTTCCTCATCACCAAAGCCACGGTAGCGCTGCTCCACCTCTTCGGGATAGACGTTCTTGCCGGCGCTGGTGACGATCACGTCCTTGGTCCGGCCGGCGATGTGCAGGTAACCGTCGTCGTCGAAGAAGCCCACATCGCCGGTGTTGAGCCAGCCATCCTCCATCGCCGCCGCGGAGGCTTCCGGGTTGCCGTAGTAGCCGGCCATGACGTTGCCACCGCGCACCCAGATCTCGCCGCTGCCAGGTTCCGCACCTTGCGTGGTGTCAACTAAGGGGCGCAGCTCGATGTCCACCCCGGCCAGCGGCCGGCCCACCGAGCCGAAGCGGATCGCGCCCCACGGATTGACCGTCAGCACCGGGCTGGTCTCGGTCATGCCGTACCCCTCGGCGACTTCGAAGCCCATCAGCTGGAAGCTGCGCCCAAGGCTCGGCTCCAAAGCCGAACAGGCCGGAGAAGTGCCACCCAAACAGCAAGTCATTTATATTCAGTAGCTTGCGATTTTGGTAGAACTCCTGGCGCAGCGTGAGGGGAACGGTCGCGGATACGCAGAAGGAGCGCCGTCGGTAGCGGCTTGGATAGCTTGCCGAAAGCGAACACCCAGATCCGCTTCTGAGGACAACGGGATGAACCAACTGAGAACACCGGGGTCGAAACCGCCTTGACTTAGAATGAATATAGTCCTATTCTATTCGTCGTGAGCACTACAGTCCATTTACCCCCCGAACTCCTAGCCTCGGTCGATTACCACGCCAAGGAACTGGGCGTGAGCCGGAACCGCTACATCATCCGGGCTCTCCAGCGCACCCTGGACACCGAAACCCGCTGGAGCAACCGATTCCTCGAGGTGCTGGGTGCGGCCCGCTCTGACGCAGAGGCACGCCAATCGCTCAAGAAGACACTAGCCGCCGTCGCTGCGAACCGAACTCGCAAGGCGCCGCCGATCTTGTGAAGTACGTTCTCGACACCAATACGCTCTCCTTCGCGATGGCGGGCGACCCTTCCGTTTGCGAGCATCTGTTGTCGAACTCGCAAACGGACGTACTGCTACCACAGCCCGTCATCGCCGAGATTGAGTACGGGTTGGCACGGCTGCCGAAGTCGAAGAAGAAGGAGAGATTGCTCGCGCGCTTCAGCGTCTTCCTGGACGAAATGCACAGGGTGCCCTGGACCGACGAGGTCAGCCGGGCCTTTGGACTAGCCAAGGCCAACCTGGAACGCCGTGGAGTCCGCCTTGAAGATTTCGACGTCGCCGTCGCAGCGCACGCCCTGGCCCTCAGTGCCACCTTGGTCACGGACAACCTAGATCACATGAGGCGGATTCCGAATCTTCAAGTTGACAACTGGCGCACTCGCCCAACCAACTAACACCACCAGCAAACTGTCGGCTGAACTAGGCTGAGAATTCCCGGACTGGCGGAGGGGGTGGGATTCGAACCCACGGACGGCGTGAACCGACGCTGGTTTTCAAGACGGATGCAGGCCATCCGCCCGCTGGGCCATGGCGAGGAGCGGCAACGCAGCACAGTGGGATGGATCGACTCCCGCATGGCAGCGATTGAACCGCGCGGGACAAACTGTCCTTCCTGGCCGATCGTTCCGAATCGCCGACCTAGCCGCCTGGCGAGAGGCGTTTGAGGCGGAACTGCGATGGGGTGACCCCGTGCTCGGCCCGGAACCGCTGGGAGAAATGGGAGAGGCTGCGGAAGCCGACAGCGTAGGCGACCTCGCCCACCGCATGCTGTCCGTCGGCCAGTAGATCGGCGGCGCGTTCGAGGCGCCTTTCCAAGATCAGCCGCGCCGGGGTCTTCGAGGTGAGTTCCTGCAAACGCAGGTAGAGGAGACTCCGGGACATCGCCAGCCCTTCGGCGAGAGCGTCGACCTGGAAGTCCTCCTCCCCCAGATGAGCGTCGATGGTCGCCTGGACACGTGCCAAGAGACCGTGGTCAGCGCTCCGGGTTTTCTCACCGGTGAGCGCCGAGTGGCCTGGGGGGGCATTCAAGGGCGGGGCAGCGCCGACCTCGGTCGGACTGGGAGGACGGTTGGCGGCGCTCAGCAGGCCGCGCAACCGCTGGCGCGAGGCGATCAGATTGTCGATCCGGGCGAGCAGCTCCCGGGAGTCGAAAGGCTTGGTCAAATAGTCGTCGGCCCCCTCGCCAAGACCGTCGAGCTTCGACGCCATCCCCGCCCGAGCGGTGAGCAGGATGACCGGAATGAATTCGAGCTCCGGGTCCTGCTTGATCGCGCGGGTCAACTCGTAGCCGTCCATCCGGGGCATCATCACATCGCTGATCACCAGATCGGGCAAGGCTTCACGAGCCAAGGCGAGACCCTCCGCGCCATCCCGCGCTTCGAGGACCCGATAGCGATCGGCGAGGTGGCGACGCAGGTAGGCACGAAGGTCGGGGTGATCGTCCACCACCAGGACCGTCATCTGATCGCCCGCCTCGCTCTCCCGGTCGCCAGCCCCCGACTCGGCTTCAACCTCCGCGATCTCGACCAACGAGGCGCTCAGCGCGGCGATCTGCTCCGCGGCGGCGAGGCCTTCTTCAACAACGCGGGGTGTCGGGGTGGCGAGCTGCTCGTCGGTGAGGTGATCGCGGCCTTGCAGGAGACGGACGGTGAAGGTACTGCCCACGCCCGGCACGCTGTCGACCTCCAACGAGCCTCCGTGCAAGTCGACCAGGCTGCGGGCCAGGGTCAGACCGAGACCGGTACCCGGCTGGCGCCGCATGGCGGAGCTGTCGACTTGGTAGAAGCGCTCGAAGATCCGCGGCAGCTGCTCGGGCGCGATGCCGTGGCCGGTGTCGGCCACCGACACCGTCGCCCAGTTCCGGCCCTCGTCGTCGACCTGCGTCGACTCCTCGGCGACGAGGCGCACCCGGCCACCGGCTGGAGTGAACTTGAAGGCGTTGGCCAAGAGGTTGGAGATTACCTTGTCCAGCTGCTCGGAGTCGAAGTAGATCCACAGCGGTTGCTCGCCCGGTGCGACTTCGTAGGCGATCTTGCGGCGCTCGGCCATGGGCACGAAGCGTTCGCCTACCTGGCGCAGAAAAGCGCCGAGATCCTGGCGCATCGCATTGAGGTCGAGGCGGCCCGCTTCCAGCCTGGCGGTGTCGAGCAGCTGGTTGACCAGCTCCAGCACCCGGGCGGTGTTGCCCTGGATGCGCTCCACCTCGCGGAGCACCGGAGGCTCGAGGGCGCCGAAGAGGCCGCTCCTCAGATCCTCCAGAGGACCCAGCGACAGGGTCAGCGGGGTGCGGAACTCGTGCGAGATGTTGGCGAAGAGCTCGGACTTCGCCTGATCTAGGCGAGTCAGTTCCCGGTTCTGCCGTGCCACGGTCTCCTTCTCCCGCTCCAGCTCCCGCGTGCGCTCGCGCACCATCCCCTGTAGCCTGTCGCGACGCAATCGCTGGCGACGCTCGCGCTGTTGTAGCAGCAGGAAAGCGAGCCCCACCGCCAAGAGCCCGACGCTGGCGCGAAACGGGCGCGTCTCCCAGAAGAAGGGTCGAACGGTAATGGCGAGGCGATCCCCTCGTCGATTCCATACCCCCTCGCTCGACCGACCCTGGAGCTCGAACAGGTAGTTGCCCGGAGGGACCTTGGTGTAGCGCACACGGCGCTCGGCGGTGACCGCCTGCCAATCTTCGTCATAGCCCCCTAGCCGGTAGCGGAAGCGCACCTGATCCGGCGAACGGAAGGAGAGCGCCGTATAAGTGAGGGTGAAGCTGCGCTCAGCGGCGGCGAGTTCGAGCGCCTCCGCCAAGACCGGCCGACGATCCTCGCCGACGAGCAGGGCCTCGACGTAGACCGGCGGCACCGGCAGCTGGCCGCCGACCACCGACTCGGGGTCGACGACGGCGACCCCGTTCTGGGTCGCGAACCAGAGGGTGCCGTCTTGCGCGCGGATCCCGGCATCCTGGAAGCCGCCGTTGGCCTCCCGGTTGAGCAGGCCGTCGCGCTCGGTGTACTCGACGCAGTCGACGGTCGAGATCTCGCCCCGGGCGAAAGCCTCCAGCTGGGCCCGTTCGACTCGAAAGATGCCTCGGTTCGAGGAGATCCAGAAACGGCCCGCATCGTCCGCGAGAATCTGATGCAGGCTGTTGTCGCACAGCCCCTGGCGGGTGTCGAGGGTGACCACCTCGGGACCGGTGGCCGCATCGAGCGAACGGGGGTCGAGGCGGGCGAGCCCCCGGTCTTCGGTGGCGACCCACAGCACCCCATCCTCGCCCAGGTGAATCGACCGCACCAGGTCGCTGGGCAAGCCGTCGGCCTGGGTCACGGCGGTGAAGTGCTCTCCCGGGCCCTCGGGACGAAAACGGATCACACCTCCACCGTTGGTGCCGAGCCAGATCGTCGACGGCGCCCCCGGATCGCTCGCCCCCGGATCGTTCGCCAGCGGATCGCTCGTCGCCGACTCGCGGATCACCCGCACGTTGCGCGAAGTCAGCCCCTCGGCCTCGGTGAAGCGCTCGAAGCTCCAGGTTCCGTCACGGGGGTCGCCCGGGCGGGAGACGAAGAGTCCACCGCGCCGAGCTCCGACCAACAACCGCCCACCGCGGGTGCGGTGCATGGCCTGAACATAGTCTTCGACGCCGGTCTGCGGCAGGGCGTCGCCGAGCTGCACACAGGGCCCGGAGGGCGGGCCCTGAGCGGGGCGCGGGAGGAGGAAGAGACCCTCGTTGGTGCCCACCAGCAGACCGACTAGGGGGTCATCGTAGATCGACGAGATGATCAGCTTGTCGACACAATCCACCAGGCTGAGAGCGCCGTCGGCGACCCGCGCCAGACGGGCGGTCGGGTCGCCGTGCTGATCGAACCAGATCGTGCCGGCCCTGTCCTGGTGCAGCCGGTAGACGTTCTGAGTGCTCAGCCCCTCCCGCCGGCCAACCATGCGCACGCGGGTGGGCCGCAACGCGAACAACCCCGCCCCCTGGGTGGCGATCCACACCGTGCCCTCGTCGTCAACTAAAAACGAGGCGACCTCGGTGCTTCTGGGGGGAGCCCCTTCGATGGCCGGCAGGAGGAGGCGCTCACCGTTGCGAAAGAGATCCACGGTTTGCACCCAGAGGGTGCCGTTGGCCTCGCTGTGAATCAGCCCCGGACGCTCGACGAGTCCCCAATCCTCCTGAATCTCGTACTCCCGCCCACCCGCCTCGAAGCGGCAGAGGCCCCCGCCGCAGCGCAAAGCGGCGAGCCCCTCGGAGGTCTCCTCCAAGCGCAGGAAGCGTCCCCGCCGCGCCGGCAGAAAAGTGCCATCGCCGCGCCCCTCGTCGAAGCGGGTAAGGCCCCCGGCGGTGGCCGCCCAAAGGGTTCCATCGCCCTCTTCGGCAACGGACCGGACCTCTCCGTCGGGCAGGCCGTCAGCAGGCGAATACCAGCGCCAGAGGCCGCCTTCTGCCCGACCCAAGCCGTCGCCGGTGGCAACCCACAACCTGCCCCGATGGTCCAGGTAGACACTCCAGATCCACCTCCCGTCCAGGTGCTCGGCGAACACCGGTTCCAGCCCTCCCTCGCTGTAGCCGTAAAGACCGATGTCGGTGAGCACCCAAAAGGTCCCGGTGCGATCGATCCGGGTCTCGAAGCGCAGAAAGGGCTCCGACGAGGCCACCTGCTCGAAAACGCCGTTCACCATCCGAGTCAAGTGGCTCTCGGTGTGGATCCACAGGGCTCCCTCGCCGTCTTCGCTCAGGCCAATCACGCGATTGGACCCCAGCTGTGGGACACGGACGTTGTCGAAGAGCTCGAAGCGAACCCCGTCGAAGCGGACCAGCCCGTCAAAAGTCGAGATCCAGAGGTAACCGTCTCGCGTTTGCAGGATGTCCTTCAGCGAGTTCACGGGCAGCCCCTCGGCGGCCGTCCAACGCTCGACGACGAAGGTCACGTCGGATAACTCGATGCGTTCCGGGCCGGCGGCAAGGGCCACTTGCGGCGGCCAGAGAAGCGCGAACAGAGAGCCCAGAGCCACCCAACCGCTCGCCGCCATCCGTCGGCGAGCCGGTGGCGACCTGAGCCACTGTCGGATTCGTCCCGCTAGGTATCGAATTCGTCTAATAGACATTCCTGGCAGCCATTTTAGACGATCCCGCTAACCCCGCGGGGCTCCGCCCACCTAGCCTTCCTCCATCGCCACAGCGCTGTGATTCGCACCCACCCGGCCCGGTCGAACCACCTGGCCACCCGAATGAGGAGGAAATTGCTTTGGGCAAGAAACCAACCAACGGACCGTTCGAATACAAACAGGTTTTGCAAAAGACCGGGATGCCACCGGCCATCTTCGATCTGGCGAGGGCCGGAGTAGACAAGCCCGAGGGCTTCCGCATTCCACTCATCTACTTCAGCTGGGCCATTCTGCGCGGCTCGCGAAACCTCCACCACCACCCTGACAACGACGAGTTCCTAGTCGTTCTCGAGGGCGAGGCGACCGTCCGTTTGTACGGGCCGGGCAAGCCCAACGCCCGCTACGAAGGGGTTTTCGAGATGTCGGTCGGCGATGTCGTCCTCTTCCCCCAGGGGTGGGTCCACAGCCTCGAGGAGAAGGGCGCCAAGGGCTCAGCGAAGGTCCTGGTGGTGTTCAACAACCAGGACTTCAAATCGATCGAAGACTCGGCCGACTTCGTGCTCCCGAACGATACCGACCTGATGCACTTGGGCGAGAACGGCTAGCCGCAAGAACAACCGGAACGGAAAAACCGGAAGAACCCATCGTCACTCCGCTTCGAGTGACTCTCGGCCGGCAATCCAGCCGGCCCTCGTAACCACGAACGAAAGGATTCAGACAATGGCAACCTACAAGACCCAGATTCAATTCGGCGGCCCCGACGCAGGCTGGCAGGACGATGCCGACCTGGTGATCGAGATCAAGAACCGCAATGCCGTGGTGCCGGCCTCCGGCGCACCGTCGACCGGCACCTCGGTGGCCTGGGCCAGCAAGGACGGCAACGGCAACATCACCTTCTTCAACGACGCCAACTCCTTCCTGGGCTCCGCCCAGTTCCCGGGCGAGGGCCCCGTGGGGTACCGCGGCCAGCTGAAGTAGTAGAAGGTTCCGCCCCGCACACAGGCCGCCGGAGGGATCTCCGGCGGCCTGCACTC
>QIHU01000083.1 GCA_003231035.1 Acidobacteriota bacterium | reverse complement strand
CGTGGCCCCTACGCCGGAGCGGTCGGCTACATTTCTTACAGCGGAGATCTCGACACCTGCATCACCATTCGAACGCTGGTCGTACAGGGAGATGAGACCTCGGTCACCGCCGGTGCCGGAATCGTCGCGGACTCGGACCCAGAGGCGGAGGAACGGGAAACGGAGAACAAGGCCGCGGCCCTACTAGCCGCCGTAGGGCTGGCGAGAGAGTTAGCAGTCCGCGGTGAGGCCCGCGAACCATGATCTTGATGATCGACAACTACGACTCCTTTACCTACAACCTGGTCCAGCTGGTGGCAGCCGCGGGGGTTGAGATCGAGGTGGTGCGCAACGATGCGGCGAGTGTCTCCGAGTTGCTCGAACGACGGCCTTCCGGCATCGTCATCTCACCCGGCCCCGGTCGGCCGGAGGATGCCGGTGTTTGTCTCGACCTGTTCGCAGCACGTCCCGAGATCCCGATCCTCGGCGTCTGCCTCGGCCATCAAGCGCTCGGCATGGCGTTCGGTGCCCGCGTCGATCTCGCTCCGCGGCTAATGCACGGTAAGTCTTCGCCGGTCCGCTTGGACCCGGACGGTGAGGATCCGCTCTTCACCGGCATGCCCAACCCCTTCGAGGCGGCCAGGTACCACAGCCTCGAGGTGCCAGCCGAGGCGCTGAGCACGGAGCTGAAGGCGCTAGCGTGGAGTGACGAGGTGACCTTGATGGCGATGCGCCACCGCCAGCTGCCCTACTGGGGAGTGCAGTTTCACCCCGAGTCGGTCTTGACGCCCGAAGGACCGAGGCTGGTGGAGAACTTCCTCGAGCTGTGCGGCGAGACGATCCTCACCGCCGCCGACCGGGAGCCCGCGATGCGGGCCGGGTGGTCGTTGTGAGTGGCGAAAGGCTGGCTCAGGAGGTCTTGGGACGGTGGATCGCCGGGGAGGACCTGGGGCGCCGTGAGGTGGAAGAGCTGTTCGGCCACTTGATGGATGGAGAACTGTCGGAGCCGATCAAGGCTGGGCTGCTGGTGGCGCTACGGTGCAAGGGGGAGAGCGCGCCGGAGATCGCCGGAGCGGCGGCGGCGATGCGGCGTCGGGTGGTTCCCATCCCGCACCAAGTCGAGGGGGTGATCGACACTTGCGGCACCGGCGGCGACGGGCTGGGTACCTTTAACATTTCGACCGCGGCGGCCTTGGTTGCTGCCGCCGCTGGAGCGCCGGTGGCCAAGCACGGCAACCGGTCGGTGTCGAGCAAGTCCGGCTCGGCCGATGTCCTCGAAGAGCTCGGAGTGGCGATCGAGACGGAACCCGCCGGGGCCGCCGCGTCCCTGCGCGAGATCGGAATCGCCTTCTTGTTCGCCCCCAACTTGCATCCCGCGATGCACCAGGTGATGCCGGTGCGCAAGGCGCTCGGCGTTCGCACCCTGTTCAACGTGCTCGGCCCGTTGACCAATCCCGCGGGTGCTCGCCGGCAGCTTTTGGGTGTCTTCGATCCCGGCCTTGTGGAGACCCTGGCCCAGGTGCTGGCCGACCTGGGAAGCGAACGAGCGATGGTGGTGCACGGTAGCGATGGCCTCGACGAAATCACCACTACTGGGGTAACCCAGGTCGCCGAAGTTCGCGGGGGCGAGGTGATGCTCTACGAGTTGGATCCACGGGAACTCGGCATTGAACGGGTCGAGCCGGCGGCGCTCGCCGGTGGCGATCCGGCCTACAACGCGCAACTGATGCGCCGCTTGGTGGCGGGCGAAACGGGGCCGCGGGCCGATATTGTCGCCCTCAACGCCGGAGCGGCTCTCTATGTCGCCGACCGCGCCGAGACGGTGGCCGACGGGCTGGCACAGGCCGGCCGCGCCCTAGCCTCGGGCGCCGTGGCCAGCAAGTTGGAAGAGCTGTGCAGCTTCACTACCGCGGGTGGCGAGGGCGACGACGCATGATGCACCGAGTGGACCCTCCCTCGTCCGCGGCTCCCAGCGCCGAGATCGCTGACATCCTGCAGCGCATTATCGAGCAGCGCCAGATTCGTCTGCGCGAGGCGACCACCGGTAGTGGTGAACTACCGGTTCTGCGCACCGGCGAGGTGAGAACGGTCGAAGACAATGCCTTCCTGGCGGCGCTCCACGGCCATCGCGGCCGCGCCATCATCGCCGAGGTCAAGATGGGCTCTCCCCGGCTGGGTTCGCTCGTTGGGCGAATCGATCCCGAAGTGCAGGCCGTGGCCTACGCCGCCCATGGCGCGGCGGCCCTTTCGGTGGTGGTGGAACCCGACTTCTTCGCTGGCAGCTACGAGTTGTTGGCACAATGCCGCTCGGCCAGCGGCTTGCCGGCCATCGCCAAGGACTTCGTGGTCGACCCTCTCCAGCTGTGGTGGGCCAAACGGGCTTCGGCCGATGCCGTACTCTTGATAGCGGCGCTCTATGACCGCCAGGAGCTGATCGACTACGCCGGCATGGCGCGCTACCTTGGTCTGGTGCCGCTGGTCGAGGTCCACAGCGTAGCCGATGTCGAAAAACTTGCTGGCGAACGGTGGGAGTTGGTCGGCGTCAATAACCGAGATCTGCGCACTTTCGAGGTCTCCTTGAACCACTCCGAGTCTCTGGTGTCCCGTTTGCCGAAAGGGGCACTGCGGGTGGCGGAGAGTGGGCTCAAAGGGCGCACCGAGATTGCTCGCTTGGCCGATGCCGGTTTCGACGCCTTCCTGATCGGGGAGTCGTTGCTGCTTGCTCCCGACCCCGGCGCCAAGCTCGAAGAGCTGCTGCGATGAATGTGGCTTTGCCGACCCTCGGGATCACCAACCCGAGGGTGAAAGTCTGTGGGGTGACGCGGGTTGAGGAGGCGCGGCATGCGGTGGCGTGTGGGGCAGCGATGATCGGCCTCAACTTCTACCCTCCGAGTCCACGCAACCTCACGCTGGAGCGAGGTCGCGAGATCGCCGACGCGGTCCGCGGTGCGGCGACGGTGGTCGGCGTCTTCGTCGATCGGCCCCAGGCCGAAGTGGAAGAGATCGACCGCGCCGTCGGCCTCGATCTAGTACAGCTGCACGGCGACGAATCTCCACGCGAGGTTGCCGCCTATGGTGCGAGGGCGCTGCAAGTTTTTCGAACGGATGGCGATCTGACGGCGGTCGCACTGAGCGAATACCCCGAAGCCTGGGGTTTTCTCTTCGACGTGCGCCACCCGACTCTCTACGGAGGCAGTGGCGTGGCCTGGTCCTACGGCGCCCTGCGGCAGGTTATGAGCGACCGATCGCTCCTCGACCGAGAAGGAACCGCGCGTCCCCTCCTCGTCGCCGGAGGGATCCACCCGGGCAATGCCGCCCAGGCGGCGAGCGACAGCGGGGCGTGGGGAATCGACGTCTGCTCCGGCGTCGAGTCCTCCCCTGGAGTCAAAGACTTCTCGCTCCTCGACCGGCTTTTTGAGGAGGTTGGTTAGAATGGCTAAGACCGAGACCTTGCCCGACGCCGCCGGCTACTTCGGCAGCTACGGCGGACGCTACATTCCAGAAACCCTGATGGCCCCGGTGGAGGCCCTGGCGCGTGCCTACGACAAGCACTCCCGCCGCCGCGCCTTCAAGAAGCGGCTGGCGATGCTGCTGCGCGACTTCGCCGGCCGGCCGACGCCGCTCTACCTTGCCGAGCGACTCAGCGATCAGCTAGGCGGCGCTCGGATCTACCTCAAGCGAGAAGATCTGCTGCACACCGGCGCCCACAAGCTCAACAACGCCCTGGGCCAAGCGCTGCTCGCGGTGGAGATGGGCAAGGGGCGGGTGATCGCCGAGACCGGGGCCGGCCAGCACGGCGTGGCCACCGCCACCGCCGCGGCGCTGCTCGGCCTCGACTGCGTGGTCTACATGGGCGAAGAGGACATGCGGCGCCAGCGCCCCAACGTCTACCGCATGCAGCTGCTGGGGGCCCAAGTCGAGCCGGTCGCCACCGGCAGTCGAACCCTCAAGGACGCGATCAACGAAGCGCTGCGCGATTGGGTGACGAAAGTCGACTCCACTCACTACATCCTCGGTTCGGTCCTCGGCCCCGACCCCTTCCCGCGCATGGTGCGCGACTTTCATCGCGTGATCGGCGTCGAGGCCAAGCGGCAGCTCAAAAAGCAGGCCAAGCGCTCCGGTCCGGATCTGGCGGTGGCCTGCGTCGGTGGCGGGAGTAACTCCATCGGCCTCTTTTCGGCTTTTCTAGACGACGCCAGTGTTCGCTTGATCGGGGTCGAGGCGGGAGGCCGGGGCGAAGCGTTGGGCGACCACGCCGCTCGCTTCGCGGGTGGCTCCCTCGGCGTGTTGCACGGCACCAAGACGATGCTCTTGCAAGACGGCGGCGGCCAAGTCGCCCCGACCCACTCGATCTCCGCCGGTCTCGACTATCCGGCGGTCGGTCCCGAGCACGCGCTGCTCGCCGAACGCGGCCGGGTGGAGTACACCCGGGTGAGCGATCGCGAGGCGGTCGAAGCCTTCCACCGGCTGTGCGAGACGGAGGGCATTCTGCCCGCGCTGGAGAGTTCGCACGCGTTGGCCGAGGCTTTCAAGCGGGCGGCGCGGTTATCGCCCAAACATGTCGTCCTGGTCAATCTCTCGGGGCGCGGCGACAAAGATGTGGAGTCGGTGCAAGGTTGGGACGCTGCTCATCCACGAGTGGGCAGCCAGGAGGGGGTCCAATGAGCGCCATTGGCGAAGTCTTCGCCCGCTGCAAGGCCGAGAAGCGCACCGCCTTCATCCCCTTTCTGGTGGCGGGCCACCCCGACCTCGAAACCACCGGCAAGCTCCTCGACGCCCTGGTCGCGGGCGGCGCCGACCTCATCGAGCTGGGTATGCCGTTCAGCGATCCGGTGGCCGACGGACCGGTCATCCAAGCGGCGGCGCAACGGGCGCTCGACGCCGGCATGACGATGTCCAAGCTGCTGGAGCTGGTCGCCACGAAACGGGATGCGCTCGGTGTGCCGATCGTTCTGTTCACCTACTTCAACCCGATCCTCGCTCGCGGCTTGGAGAGATTCGCCGAGCAGGCCGCCGCGTCGGGTATCGATGGTGTCTTGTGTGTCGATCTGCCGCCGGAAGAGGGCGAGCGCGAGTGGATCCCAGCTCTCCAAGCGCGGGGTCTCGATGCCATCTTCCTGCTCGCTCCCACGAGCACCAAAGAGCGCATCAAGAAAGCCTCCGCGGCTTCGAGCGGCTTCCTGTACTACGTGTCGCGGCGCGGGGTGACCGGCGAACAGTCGCTCCTCGATCCTGAGTTGAGCAAGCGGGTCAAGCGGTTGCGGCGCAAGCTCGACCTACCGGTCGCCGTCGGCTTCGGAATCTCCACCCCGGAGCAAGCCGCGGCGGTGGCCAAGGTCGCCGACGGTGTGGTGGTCGGTAGCGCCTTGGTGCGCACCATCGAAGAGAATTTGGACGACCCGCGGCTGGCCGAGCGGATCGAAATCCAGGCGCGCGAGCTTGCCGCGCCGCTCGGGAGGTAGAGCGGACCATGGCTCGTACCGTTCGCATCGCCCTCGCTCAGATTTTTTCGACTCCCGATCGTGCGACCAACCTGGAGCGGGCGCTTGGGGCGATGGAGGAGGCCGGTTCGGCCGGCGCCCAGCTGGTCGTCTTTCCAGAGGTGGTTCTCGACCGATTTTTCCCCCACCGGCCCGACGACGCAACGGCCGAGCGCTTGGCCGAGCCGATCCCCGGACCACTCAGCGAGCGCATCGCCGCGCAGGCGAAGCGGCTGGGTTTGGTCACCGTCTTCAACCTCTATGAACGGGGGCACGACGGCCGCTTCTACGACAGCTCGCCGGTCTTCGACGCCGATGGCAGCCTGCTCGGGGTGACCCGGATGATCCACATCACCGAGTACGAGGGCTTTCACGAGCAGTGCTACTACGCTCCGGGCGACCGTGGCGCACCGGTCTACGACACCCAGGTCGGCAAGGTGGGGGTAGCGATCTGCTACGACCGGCACTACCCGGAGTACATGCGAGCTCTGGGGCTGGCCGGGGCTGAGATGGTCTGCATCCCGCAGGCGGGGGTGATCGGGGAGTGGCCCGAAGGAATGTACGAGGCCGAGGTGCGCACCGCCGCTTTCCAGAATGGCTACTTCGTCGCTCTGAGCAATCGGGTGGGCGAAGAGGAGAGTCTGACCTTCGCCGGGGAGTCCTTCGTCAGCGACCCGGAAGGGCGCATTCTGGCGCGCGGTGGTTCGCTAGTGGAGGAGGTGGTGATTGCCGACGTCGACCTCGACGCCGCCACCGACTCCACGGCCCGGCGCCTCTTCTACCGGGACCGTCGGCCCGAGCTGTACGCGGATTGGTTGACCGTCGACCGACCAACGACTAAAGAGGTGCAAACATGAGCCCGAAAACCGCGGAGGCCATGGCCTGTCAGATCGAGACGACTATCCATGGCCATTACCTCCTCTCGCCGGCCGCTGGCGATGAGCCGGCGCCTTTACTGGTCGGCTTCCACGGCTACGGAGAGACGGCGCAAGATCATTTCAACGAGCTGCTGAAAATCCCCGGAATTGAGGGGTGGACGGTCTGTACGCCGCAAGGACTGCGCGACTTCTACCGTGGCCGTACCGGTGAAGTGGTCGCCGGCTGGATGACCCGCCACAATCGCGAACTGGCGATCGCCGACAACCTGCGCTACGTCGCGGCGGTGATCGCCGAGGTGCGGCGCAAGGTGCCGGGCTGCGTCGATCGACCGTTGGTCTTCTCCGGCTTCTCGCAAGGTGTGGCGATGACCTACCGCGCCGCCACTCTGACTGGTACCGCGACCGCTACCACGCCGGCCGGTCTCATCGCCCTGGCCGGTGACGTACCGCCGGAGTTAGCTGAAGGCGAAGTCCTCGCCAGTTTGCCCTCGGTTCTCCTCGGTCGGGGTACCGGTGACGAGTGGTACCACGACGGCAAACTCCAGGCCGATGTCGAGCTGCTCAAGAACCACCAGGTCGCTGTCGAAACGATGACCTTCGACGGCGGCCACGAATGGACCGAGCCCTTCCGCGCACGGGCGGGTGAGTACTTGGAGCGGATCCGAACGGCTTAGCGGCCGTCGTCTTCCTCCGGCTCGCTTTCGCCTTCAACCGCCGGCAAGATCAACCCCAGCCCTTCCAAATCGACCTCCGTCGGCGCGACCTCGACCACGTCGCCGCTGAGGTCTACCTCGTTCTCCAAGACCTCTTCGGTGACCAGTTCCTTCTCCTGGGGTTTGGGCGCCGGAGGCTGGGCGCAGCCGCTGAGAATCAGGAGCAGCGCGGGTGCCGCCATCGCCGTCCACCGTCGGTGAGTTCGCTTCATCGTTGGCTCCACGGGGGGTTGGATGGTGGTCAGTCGGGGAAGCCGAGAGCGAAGAGAAGGGCGGACTGAACTCGGGGCCAATGTCGTGGGTGGAGATGGGCGATCACTGGACCCAATCGTCCGCGGGCCACGGTCTGAACATGATCCAGGTTGATGGCACAGTCTCTCGGCATTTCCTCGGCTTCAGCGAGGAAGACTTCGGTGGGAATGAGTGGTGATCGGCGCGACGCTGACTTCGCCAAGGAAGTCGAGCGCCGAATCGCGAGTCAGGACCAAGACCGGGCGCTTCTTGTCCGGTCGTTGAAAGTGGTACCAGCGAATCTCGCCTCGCTGCATCAGTCGGGCCAGACTTGTTCATCCGCCCACTCGTCGAACTCTCCGGGGGTCACCGGATTTCGTTCGTAGCCTCGCCGATGCTCAAGCTCTTTCTCCATCGTTTCGAGGTGTTCCGTGCGAAAGCCGAGCGGCTAGTCTGGAGCTTGCTGGCTGCCTTATCAACTCTGTGGAGTAGTGGCTCATCGAGTGTCATTTGTACAGTTTTCATGGCTCTTATGTGGGTAGTTATAGCTACTAGAGTCCACACTCTACCATGGCCGACCGTCTCACCCCTTCAGCCACGCCAAGAACGCATCCACCCCCCGGCAGTTCAGAACGTGCTCGGGCTCTAGCCAGGCGCGCTGTGCCTGGTCGATGCCGTAGCCGCGCAGGTCGAGGCCGGTGGTGCGATGGGCATCGGTGTTGATGGCGATGGGGATACCGAGCTCGCGGGCGCGGATCAGGTGGGTGTCTTTGAGGTCGAGCCGCATGGGATGCGCGTTGACCTCGACGGCGACGCCGTGCTCGACGCAGGCGTGGAGGACTTCGTCCAGGTCGAACTGCATCGGCTTGCGGCGGTTGATCAGCCGGCCGGTGGGGTGGCAAAGGAGGTTGACCTGGGGGTGAGAGACGGCGCGCAGAATACGACGGGTTTGCTCGGCTGGCGGTAGCTCGAAGTGCGAATGAACGGAGATCAAGACGAGATCGAGCCCTTCGAGCATCTCCTCCTCTTGATCGAGGCTCCCGTCTTGCAAAATGTCGATTTCTTGGCCGCGCAGGATGCGGAGATCGGGATGACGCGCTTGCACCTCGGCGATCTCCTCCCACTGTTGCGCCAAGCGGCCGGCGTCCAAGCCGTTGGTCATCGCTAGCGCCTTGCTGTGGTCGGTGATCGCCATGTAGCCGTAGCCTCGGCTCTTGCAAGCCTCGACCATCTCTTCAATCGAGTTGCGACCGTCCGACCAGGTGGAGTGCATGTGGAGGTCGCCGCGCAGATCGCTGGCTTCTACCAAGTGGGGAAGAGCGGTGGC
>QIHU01000498.1 GCA_003231035.1 Acidobacteriota bacterium | reverse complement strand
CTCCTGGTTGCCTTCCACCACATCATTGTCGATGGTTGGTCGACCGACATCTTCTTTGGCGAGTTGATCGAGATCTACCGGGCTTTCGTCGCAGGTGAGGGCCACTCGCTCCCGCCGGTGACGTTGCAGTACGCGGCCTACGCTCGGCGGCAGCGCGCCGAGATGACGGCCGAGCGTCTCGCCCCGCAGCTCGACTTCTGGCGCCGGGAGATCGGGGCGCAGCCGCCGCCGCTCGCCTTGCCGACCGATCGGCCACGGCCGGCGGTGATGAGCCAGCGCGGAGGCCACTTGCAGGCCCGCCTCCCGGTCGAGTTGACGCAGGCCGCCCGCAAGCTGGCGGCTCGCTGCACAACCTCGCCATTCTTCATCTTGCTCGCTCTCTTCCAGGTACTCCTCGGCCGCTGGGCCGGAGCGCCACGAGTGCTGGTCGGTACGCCGATGGCCAACCGGCCGCGCGGCGAGTTGCACGGGCTGATTGGATTCTTGGTCAATGCGGTGGTCGTGGCCACCGATGTCCAAGGTGAGCAGAGTGTTCTGGGGTTGGTCGAGCAGATGCGCCAGCGGGCGATCGGTGTACTCAAGAACCAGGAAACTCCCTTCGAACAGTTGGTCGAGGTTCTCGGTGGCGAACGGGATCTCTCGCAAACGCCGCTGTTCCAGGTCGTCTTCACCTTGGGAGGCAACTCGCAGGAACTCCGTGAACTCGCCCCTGGAGTCACCTTGCGGTTGCACGAGGTCCACAGTGGCACCGCCAAGTGGGATCTGATGATGGCTCTCGAGGATCGCAGCGACTGCCTCGTCTGCGATGTGGAGTTCGCGAGCGACCTGTTTGATCGCACCACCATGTGGCGGTTGACCCGACAGTTCGCATGTCTGGCGAGGGCGGCACTCAACGACCCCGAGCGATCGCTCGACAGCTTGCCGCTGCTGGGCACCGGCGAACGTCACCAAGTGGTGGTCGAGTGGAATGACACGCGCGATGAGTACCCACGGGACTCGACCGTTGCCGAGCTGGTGGCAGGGGTGACCGCACACCGCCCGGAAGCAGTCGCGTTGATCCGTGGAGAGCTCCACGTCAGCTACGGTGAACTTTGGGAGCGCTCCAGCCGGCTGGCGGCGCGCTTGGTGGAGCTGGGCGTCGGTCCAGAGAGGCTGGTGGCGATCGCGGCCGAGCGCTCGGTGGAGTTGGTGGTGGGCTTGGTGGCCATTCTGCAAGCGGGCGGGGCCTACCTACCGCTCGACGAGGACTATCCAGTGGCTCGGCTGAAGCAGATGGTCGAGGACTCGGGCGTCGACTTCCTGCTAACCCTGGGCAGGACCACCGCGCGCTCGTTGCCCGGCGAGATCGTGGCCTCGATGCGGGAAGTCGTCCTGCTCGACGAGGAGGTCGCGCCCCCACCCTTGCGGTGGGAACCGCGAGCGCGGGCGTCGGCGCTCAACCTGGCCTACGCCACCTACACTTCGGGCTCCACCGGGCGCCCGAAGGCGGTCATGATCTCCAATCGTTCGGTGGCTCGGCTGGTCACCGGTCTCCACTGCTGCCCGCCACGCCACGACATGGTGCACCTGCAAGTGGGGTCGGTCAGCTTCGACGCGGCGACCTTCGAAATTTGGAATGCGCTGTGCGTCGGCGGTCGCTTGGTTTTGGCGCCGCCCGAGGTGCTCAGCTTGTCGTTGCTCGCCGATCAGCTAGTGCGCCATCGGGTCTCGAACCTTTTCTTGACCTCAGGCCTGTTCCACCAAATGGTGGCCGAGCGTTTGAGTTCCTTCGACCAGGTGGGCCTAGTTCTGGCAGGTGGCGATGTGGTGCCGGTGTCGGACGTCGAACGCTACCTGCACCGACAGGCGACCGAGGGGCTAGGAGGAATCTTGGCCAATGCCTATGGACCGACCGAGAGCACCACCTTCGCCGTGGTTCATCCGATGCGCGCCGGTGACGCGGTACCGCCGATGGGAGTTCCGATCGGGCGTCCGCTGGGTCGCACCGATTCGTTCGTGGTCGACTCGAGGATGACCCCACTTCCGGTCGGCGTCGCCGGTGAGTTGATGTTGGGCGGCGATGGGCTGGCGCGGGGCTACCTCGGCCGACCGGCGCTCACCGCCGAACGGTTCGTTCCCGATCCGCTCTCCGGCCGACCCGGTTCGCGCCTCTATCGCACCGGCGATCGAGCTCGCTGGCGCGTTGAGGGTGCCCTCGACTTCCTCGGCCGACTGGACCGGCAGGTCAAGGTGCGTGGCTTCCGAATCGAGCTAGGAGAGATCGAGGCGATCCTCGGGCGCCATCCCTCGGTCTCGGCGGCGTACGTGATCCTGCGCGACAAGGGGCCGGACGACAGCAGTCTGGTGGCCTACGTCGAACCACTGGGAACAGCCACGGTGGAGGTCGGCGAGCTTCGCCAGTACCTCTTAGGGGAGGTGCCCCGCTTCATGGTGCCGTCGGCGATCGTGGTTCTCGAACGCTTGCCGCTGACCGCCAACGGCAAGGTCGATCGCGATGCCTTGCCCGCACCCGAGGTCGAAGAGCGTGCACTACCCGAGGCGCCGCGCACCGAGTTCGAAGTGGAGGTCGGAGTCATCTGGGAGGTGGTGTTGGACGTTGGCAAGGTGGGGTTGCAAGATAGCTTCTGGGACCTTGGCGGTCATTCGCTGTTGGCGACCAAAGTCATGGCGCGGGTGCAAGAGCACTTTGGGGTCGAGTTGCCGATCACCGCGCTGTTCGAGGCTCCGCGACTGGTCGATTTCACCCTCGTGTTGGGCTCGGCCCTCCTCGAGGTGGAGGAGTAGTGAGTTCGCCAAGGTCCATCCCTGGTGACGGACTTCCTCGGGCGTTGTCGCCCGAGGAGCTGTCGCGGCGAGTCATGGAGCGGGCCCGGCGGCGCGGTGGTGGCGCGAGGGTGAGGAAACCGATCCCGGCCTACTCCGGCGAGCGGCCGCCCGAGTTGTCGTTCGCGCAGGAGCGGCTGTGGCTGCTCGACCGGTTGGAGCCGGGCAATGTCTCCTACAACATGCCCTTCCCCTCCTGGTTGCGCGGCCCCTTACGGGTTGCGGTTCTGGCCGCGGCGTGTTCGGAGATCGCTCGCCGACAGGGCTCTTTGCGGACCCATTTCGAGGAGCGCGACGGGGGGGCGGTTCAGATTGTCGCGCCGCCTCGGCCCATTCGCTTGCCGGTGGTTGACCTCTCCGGGCTCACCGCTTCAGCCCGCGAGCCGGTGGCGCTTCGTTTGTTGCGCATCGAGTCTTCGCGGCCCTTCGACCTGGCCCGGCCTCCGCTGTGGCGCACCGTTGTGCTGCGCTTGCGCGTTGACCATCACGCCCTGGCCCTCACCATGCACCACATCATCTCTGACGGTTGGTCGCTGGACGTCTTCTACGACGAGCTCTCCCGGCTCTACGGCGCTTTCGTCGAAGGGCGGCCATCGCCGCTGCCCGGGCTGCCGGCCCAGTACGTCGACTTCGCGGTTTGGCAGCGCGGGCGCCTCGAGGGCGACGAGCTGGAGCGCCAGATGGCCTACTGGCGCCAGCGTTTGGCCGGCGCGCCGCCGGCGCTCGATCTGCCGCTCGATCATCCCCGACCGAGCCGGCCGAGCAACCGTGGCAGGAGCGAAACCTTGATCCTCAGCGCGGAGAGGATCGAGCGGCTAGAGACCTTGGCGCGGGCCGAAGGGGTGACCCTCTTCATGCTCCTGTTGACTCTTTTCAAAGTGTTGTTGTCGCGCCTGTCGGGCCAGCGCGACGTGGTGGTCGGCGCCCCCTCGGCCGGCCGCGGCCGGGTGGAGACCGAGCCGCTGATCGGCTTCTTCTTGAATCCGCTCGTCCTGCGTACCGACCTGGCCGGCAACCCGACAGTGCGCCAGTTGCTGGTAAGGGTCAAAGAGAGCGTGCTCGGCGCCTACAGCCATCAGCAGGCTCCATTTGAGAAGGTCATCGCGGAGCTGAACCCAGAGCGAGCCTTGTCCCAGTCACCGCTTTTCCAGGTGCAGTTCAACATGCTGGATCGGGATCCGATCGAGCTGACTCTGACCGGTCTTGAGATCGACCTCGAGGTGGAGCTGGAGGTGTACGTCAAGTTTGACCTCAGCTTCTATGTCCAACGGGTGGAGGAGGGGCTGGGTATTGCCCTGGTCTACAACATTGACCTGTTCAGCGCCGCGCGCATGGAGGAGTTCTTGGCTCAATTCGACCTTCTCCTACGGCAGGCGGTCGTGGACGTCGAGCAGCCGATCGATGAGCTCTCCCTGCGTACGGAGTCGGCCGCCGCGGCCCTACCGGATCCACGGCGAGAGATTCCCGCCGGTGACCCCTCGTTGGTGCACGAACTCTTCGCTCGGCAGGCCGCCCAGCGGCCAGAGGCCTTGGCGTTGGCCGATGAGAACGGAGAGTGGAACTATGGAGAGCTGGCCGCCGGGGTGGATAGGCTCGCCCGCTGGTTGGTCGCCCACGGGGTGGAGCGCGGCGATGGCGTGGCGATTCTGGCCAGCCGCGAGGCGACTCTGGGCTGGGCGCTGCTCGCCACCCTCGCGGCGGGGGGAGCCTTTCTGATCTTGGACGGTAGCTATCCGCCCGCAAGATTGAGCGAGTACGTGCGCCTCGCACGACCCAAGGCGCTTTTGATCTTACCTGGGGCGGCCACACTGGACCCAGAGCTGGCACGGACCTTGGCGCAAGGCGGTTGCACGGTTCGTTTGACCTTGCCGCTGGCCGCTGAGGAGTTGCCAGACTTGCCCAGGCCGTGGCCAGCTCTACCCGAACTGTCGCCGGACGACCTCGCCTGTCTCACCTTCACCTCGGGGGTTAGCGGTTCGGCCAAGGCGGTGGCGGGGCGTCATGGTCCGTTGACCTGGTTCTTGCCGCAATGGGTCGAGCTGTTTGGGTTCAAGGGCGACGATCGCTTTGGCGTGCTCTCCGCCCTCGCGCACGATCCGCTGCAACGCGACTTCTTCATGCCGCTGTGCTTGGGGGGGGCGGTGGTGGTTCCGCGGCGGGAGGTCCTCGAGACCCCCGGTTCTCTGGCCCCCTGGCTGGCCGACCGCGAGATCTCGGTGCTCAACCTGGCCCCCGCGATGCTGGAACTAGTGGTGGCCGACTGCGAGCGCGAGGGGGTCGAGTTGCCGGCTCTACACCACGCCTTCCTGGTTGGCGATCTCCTGAAACGCGACGATGTCGAGCATCTGATCTCGCTGGCGCCCCAGGTTGAGGTGATCAATCTTTACGGCTCGACCGAGACCCAGCGGGCCGTTGCCATGCATCGGGTTGCCTCGCCTGCCGCGCCCCGGTCGCGGCAGGCGATTGCCCTCGGTAGCGGATTCGAGGGGGTCCAGCTGTTGATTCTCGGTCCGGGTGGCCAGCAGGCGGGTGTCGGTGAGCTGGGCGAGATCTGGATGCGCAGCCGTCAGCTTGCTCGCGGGTACTACGCAGCCCCGCGGTTGACCGCCGACCGCTTTCGTCCCAACCCGTTGGCGTTGAGCGCACCTCGCGACCCTGGCGGGGAGGGGGCCGCCGGTCTCGACCGCGCCTACCGGACCGGCGATCTGGGCCGCTACCAGCCCAATGGCGATGTCGATTTCTTCGGCAGGGTCGATCTGCAAGTCCAGGTGCGCGGCTTCCGCATCGAGTTGGGCGAGGTCGAGGCGGCCCTGCGTCGGCAACCCTCGATCGATGGGTGCTGCGTCGTCGCACCGCTGGATGGGAGCGGTCACGGTCACTTGGTGGCCTACGTGACCCCGGCCGCCGGGGTGGAGGCAGGGGTGTTGCGCTCAGCGCTAGCTCGGGAGCTTCCCGACTACATGCTTCCCAATCGGCTGATTCGCCTCGAGACCTTGCCAATGACTCGCACCGGCAAAGTCGACCGCGGCGCCCTCCTGCGTCGGCCGCTCGAGGAGAACCAGGAGAGGGCCGAGGAGAGGCTGCCGCGAACGCCGATCGAGGAGTTGATCGCGGTGAGTTGGCAAGAGCTCCTGGGAGGCGAAACGGTCACCCTGGAGACCGACTTCTTCGCCGCTGGCGGCCATTCACTGACGGCGATCCGGCTGCTCGCCCGTATCCGCTCGCTGCTCGGGGTCGATCTGTCGCTACGGACGCTGTTCGAGGCACCGACGGTGGCGGGGCTGGCGGCGAGGGTGGTGGCCGCCCAGGCGGAAGATCGGCCAGTCCGGCCACCGCTCGTCCGGGTTCCACGTGGGCAGGGTGAGGATCTCCCTCTTTCCTTCGGCCAGCAGCGCTTGTGGTTCCTCGACCAGATCGAGCCCGGTGTCGCCGCCTACAACCTGTCGGCGGCGGTGACGATGGCGGGAGAGCTCGAAGCGGCTGCCTTGGAATACGCTCTGCGTGCCATCGTCACCCGCCATCAGGCGTTGCGCTCTTCATTCCCGACAGTGAACGGGGAGGCCCGGCTGGCGATCGCCCCGCGGGCTGAGTTCGCGCTGCCCTGCGTCGACCTGAGCGCGCTGCCGCCTGGCCCGCGCCAAGGGGCCAGCGAGCGGTTGGTGGCTAGCGCGGCGAGGCGGCCGTTTGACTTGGCCCGCGGCCCGCTCCTGCGCGCCCTGCTCCTGCGCGCCGTGCTGATGCCCGATGGGGAGCGCCACGTGCTCACTCTGTGCGTGCACCACGCCGTCGCCGATGGCTGGTCGCTGGGGGTGATGGTGCGCGAGTTGGGACTGTTCTACTCCTCGGCGGTCTTGGAGGCGGTCTCAAGAGAGGAAGGCAAGGTCTGTGCTCTACCGCCGCTCACCGTGCAGTACCCGGACTTCGCCCGTTGGCAGCGCGATTGGTTGCGCGGCGAGACCCTCGAAGGGGAGCTGGCATTCTGGGTCGATCACTTCGCCGGTGCTCCCCGCGAACTCGAACTGGCCACGGACCGGCCACGACCCGCGGTGCGCAGCTACCGGGGGCACCGGATCAGTGAACGGCTTCCCCAGGCCGTCAGTGAGGCGTTGGAGGCCACGGCTCGTCAGCTGGGAGCGACCCCGTTCATGCTCCTGTTGGCGGTTTGGACGACCCTTCTCTCCCGTTCGGCTCACCAGGATGAACTGGTGGTGGGGACCCCGGTGGCGGGGCGCGATGATCCGGCTTTGGAGCCGCTGATCGGTTTTTTCGCAAACACCTTGGCCCTGCGGATCGATGCCGGGGGCGGTCCGCGCTTCGACCAACTGGTGCGGCGGGTTCGCGACGAGGTCTTGGCCGCTTTCGCCCATCCCGACCTTCCCTTCGAGCGCTTGGTGGGTGAGCTCGACGCGGAACGGGCGTTGGATCGCGCACCGGTCTTCCAGGTGATGTTCTCGTTGCAGAACACCCCGTGGGTCGACCTCGAAATGCACGGTCTCGAGCTCACCGAGTACCCCTTCGACCCAGACAAGGCGGCCTTCGATCTCACCCTCTCGGTGATCCAACTGCCCGACGGACTTCACCTGCGGCTGGAAGCGGCCCGGGATCTCTTCGACCGCACCACGGCGCGGCGTCAGTTGCGCTGCCTGCGGGAAGTCCTCGTTGGCCGAACTCCCCCTCTTGGCCCCGGCAGAGCGCCATCAACTGCTGGTCGAGGCCAACGATACGGCGCTGGCGAGCGCCCCTGGGCGAATCGAAGAGAGCCTCTTCGCGGTGGCCCGCCAACGGCCCGACGCGGTGGCCCTGGTCGCCGCCAGCGGGGCCCTCAGCTACGGCGAACTGGCTCGCCGAGTGCGCTGCTTGGGCCAGCGGCTGGCTCCGCGGGGGGTCGGACCGGAAGTTCTGGTGGCGTTGGCCATGCCGCGCGATCTCGGCATGGTGGTGGGGATGCTCGGGGTGCTCGCGGCGGGCGGCGCCTACCTGCCCCTCGACCCCTCACACCCCGCCGAGCGATTGC
>QIHU01000139.1 GCA_003231035.1 Acidobacteriota bacterium | reverse complement strand
CGCTGAGCACGAATCCGCCGGGATGGCACCAGCGGTCGAAGCCGTGGTTCACGGTCACTGGCACCCGCCAGAGACTGTCGAGCACACCCACAGGATCACACTCTCGCCTTTGTGTCGCATTCCATCGGCACGGAGTCTCTCCATTTTCCCAGCACTCGACCGGTCTCAGGCGATTCTAGACGAGTCGTCGAGTTCGTTCGGGCTTGGCATCGACCCACAGAGCCTCTTGGCCTTCAGCCCACCGCTACGCCACACGCTGTGCGTCCTGCTGATTTGATCTGAGCGTTCGAGACACTCGTTCACCCTCGAAGGGTGCTTTCGTCTTCCCAGATTGGAGAAGCTATGCGATGGCTGTTGTCTGTCTGTTTGCTCCTGCTTGGAGCAGCCGCCCCGGCGGCACACGGTGAGGAGTTCCTCACCGAGAGCGAGTTTCTAGGCGCACTTGCCGAGGAACATCCGGCGGTTGCCGCACAGATGGGGAGGGTCGCGGAGGCCGCGGCAGCCCGCCGGAGAGCCGAGATCCTCACCAACCCGACGTTGGCGTTCACCGCCGAGCAGCCGCGAGGGACGCCCCGAGAGGACATCTGGAGCCTCGCCTGGACACCACCGCTCGATGGTCGGCGAAGGCTCTCTATCGACGCCGCCGAGAGCGGCCTTGGAGCAGCGCGGAGCGCGCTGGCCTCGAAGCAGTTGGAGCTTCGGCTCCAGATGCGCGAGGCGTTCGCGGCGTGGGCTCTGGGCCAGGAGAAGCGTGAGCTGTTAGCAGCTCACCTGGACCGGCTCAAAGCTCTGGCCCGGCGGATGGAGCATCGCGCGGAGGGCGGTGAGGAGTCTGGCCTCTCGGCGCGTCGAGTGAGGCTCGAGGCGACAGAGGCGCTCGCCGCGCTGGCCGCGGCTGAGGCGGACCTCGCGCGGTCCCGCTCCGAGGTCTTGGCGTGGAGCCCTGGCGTGGGGCTGAAGCGTCCACTTCGCCCGACGCTGCCGGCACCACCGACAGCACTCGGTGTGGAAGGTCGTCGCGACCTCGAAGCGCACCGGTTCGAGGTGGAGCAAGCCCGACTCGAAGAGAAGCTGAGTCAGCGCTTCCTGCGCTTCCCGCAGCTAGTGGTTGGCTGGAAGACCATCGAGGAAGCAGGGGGCCAGCTCGACGGCCCCGTCTTCGGGTTCACCTGGAGTCTGCCGTTGTCTGATCGAGGGCAGGCTGATCGGTTGCAGGCAACGCGGAAACAAGGTGTGGCGGAGGCTCGGCTCGCCTTCGCCACCCGGCAGGCCACGGCGAAGCTGGCGGCGGCGACGGTCGCATACCGGCGACTCCGAAGCGCGGCCCTGGAGATGGCGACAGAGACGCGGAATCTGGGCCCGATGGTCGAGGGGGCGGTCACCGCCTACGAACTGGGTGAGAGCGGCATCACGGACCTCTTGGACACGGTGCGTTCGGTGGTCTCCACCGAACTGGCGGAAGTCGATCTTCTTGCCGCGGCTCTCAAAGCCCATCGTGATCTGGAAGCCGCGACCGGGCTTACGCTACTGGAAGGAGTATCGCCATGAATGGCCAGAGTCGAATCGTTCTCGGAGTCGCCCTCAGTCTGTTGCTCCTCGGCTGCGGCCACCAACACGGCACAGAGGACAGCACCCACGAAGAAGAGGGGTGGGCCTTTACCGCCTGGGGGGAGCAGTTCGAGATCTTCGCCGAAAGTGATCCGCTGGTTGCCACGCGGACGGCGCAATCCCACATTCACGTAACCAGTCTGAGCGATTTCTCGCCGCTCGTCGAAGGCGTTGTTTCGGTGGTCCTACGGTCGACCGACGGCACGGAGACGGTATTCTCCGAGGAGCAGCCGCTGCGGGATGGGATTTACTCGATTGCGATCGAAGCCCCACGGCCGGGAGAGTTCGACCTCGCTTTTCGCGTCAGCACCGTTGCGGCGGATGAGGAGATCGCGGCCGGCAGAGTGCGCATAGGAGCTCCTGGCGAAGGTAGCGAGATCCTGTCGACCGGGGCATCGGCTAGCTCGGTGGCCGAAGAGCCCGTCTCGTTCCTCAAGGAGCAGCAGTGGCGCACCGAGTTCGCCACCGCCTGGGCTTTGCGGGGCTCCATCCGCGAGTCGGTGCGGGGGCCGGGCCGGGTCCGCCCGGTGGCGGGTGGCGAAGTGATCCTCACGGCGCCGGTCGATGGAGTGGTGGGTGGGAATCCCTGGCCGTTCACTGGTTTTGGCGCGAGTAGAGGGTCGGTGATCTTCCGCCTCACCCCCCGGGTTGCGGCGCAGCACAGTCTCGCGGAGCTCGAAGCCGAGGTTTCTAGGCTGGAGACACAGCTCGAAACCGCCCGTTGGCGCAGCGAGCGGCTGGCGAAGCTCTTGGCGTTGGAAGCGGTAAGCCGCCGGGAAGATGAAGAGGCCCGGGCGAAGGTCGCCACGCTGGAGGCAACTCTCGGCGCCGCCCGAGGGAATTTGAGTTCGGCCAAGCGGGTGCGCCGGGGAGACGGTAGCCCTGCCGAGGAGGTCACGATCGCGGCCCCCTTCGCCGGTCGGATCGCTCGGGTGGATGTAACACCCGGCGAAGCGGTATCCGCGGGTACACCGCTCGCCCGGTGGGTCCGCGTCCAACCACTCTGGGTAGAGGTGGCGCTTCGGCCTAGCGCGGCCACCGCGCTGAGCGCCGACCCGGTCGGGCTGCTGGTCAGGGGCTCTGGAATGGAAGAACCCCATGCGTTTTCGGCGCAAGAGATTCGGCTGATCTCGAAGTCCCCGGTGGTGGATCTCGCCACCGGGACGGTCGCGGTCTTGCTGGAGCTTGCAGCCGGTACGGACGAACTCCACCTGGGAAGCGCGATCGAAGCGGAGATCCTCCTGCCCGAGGAGCGCTCGGGGATCGTGATCCCGGCATCCGCGCTGGTCGATGACGGCGGGGTCAGCGTGGTCTACGTGCAGATCGATGGAGAGAGCTTCCTCCGGCGAGAGGTCGCGGTGCTGGCCCGTCAAGGCGGGTCGGTTCTGGTCGAGGGGCTGGCGGAGGCGAGCCGACTAGTGACCCAGGGGGGCAACGCGATTCGCCGCGCAACGCTGGTGGCTTCCGATCCCGGCGAAGGCCACGTCCATTAACGCCGGAGGAGAGAGACCATGCTAGACCGCTTGATTCGCTTTTCGCTTCGCCACCCGACGATGGTGTTGGTGGCGACCGTACTCGTGCTGGTCGTGGGCACAACCTGGGTCCTGGGTGTGCCGGTCGACATCTTTCCCGATCTCTCGGCTCCCACGGTGACCGTCATTTCGGAGGTGCAGGGGATGGCGCCGGAGGAGGTGGAGCTGTTGGTGACCTTCCCCCTCGAGTCCTCACTGAACGGTGCCCCCGGCGTCCGCCGACTACGCTCGGTTTCCGCTGCTGGAATCTCCGTCATTTGGGTGGAGTTCGAGTGGGGGCAGGACATCTATCGCGCTCGTCAGATCGTCAGCGAGCGGCTCCAAGGGGTGAGCCTGCCGGCCCAGGTGGAACGGCCCGTGCTGGGCCCGATCAGCTCGATCATGGGCGAGATCACCTTCATCGCGATGACTTCGGACGAGGTCTCCGCCATGGAGCTACGCCGCCTAGCCGAGACGGTGGTACGCCGGGGCCTGCTGGCGATCTCCGGTATCTCCCAAGTGGTTCCGATCGGTGGCCAGGTGCGAGAGTTTCAGGTGGAAGTCGATCCGGTCGCCATTGCCCAAGCCGGGGTGAGCATCGAGGAGCTGGCGGCGACCCTCGGGGAGGCGAGCCGCAACCCCGCCGCCGGCTTCTACGTCAACCAAGGGCAGGAGTACTTGGTCCGAGGGCTTGGACGAGCACGCGGGGTAGCGGACCTGGAGGCCGCGGTCGTCCGGGTACACGACGGCATTCCGCTCCGAGTCGCGGACTTGGCGAGCGTGCAAGTGGGTCCCGAGCCGCAGCGCGGGACCGCCGCCTACAAGACTCGCGCCGCCGTCATCTTGAGCGTGCAGAAACAGCCCGGTACAAACACCCTCGAGCTCACCCGGGAGATCGACCAGGTACTGATAGACGTAGCCGGAGCCCTGCCCGAGGGGGTCGTGATCGAGACCGAGAACTTCCGCCAGGCGGATTTCATCGAAGTGGCGATACACAACGTGTCGATCGCGCTTCGGGACGGCGGAATTTTGGTCGTGGTGGTCCTTTTCCTCTTCCTGGGCAACCTGCGCACCACCTTCATCTCGGGTATCTCCATTCCGCTCTCTCTGGTTCTCGGGATCCTCGTGATCTCCCTCTTCGGGGGCACCCTCAACACGATGACCCTGGGAGGAATGACGATCGCCATCGGAGCGTTGGTGGACGACGCCATCGTCGGTGTCGAGATTGTCCTGCGGCGCTTGCGCGAAAGGAAACGGGGAGCGCGATCCGGGGCATCGTTGCGGGAAGTCGTCTTTGGGGCCTCGTCGGAAGTTCTCAGGCCCAAGTTCTTTTCCACCCTGGTCATCATTGGCGTTTTCGTACCCTTGTTCGTCCTTCCAGGTCTCGAGGGGCGGCTTCTTCGCCCATTGGGGTTCGCCTACGTGGCGGGACTGGCGGCCTCTTTCTTTGTCTCTCTTACCGTCACGCCGGTGCTCTGCTATTTCCTTCTTCCCGGCTTGAAAAATCTGGAGAAGGAGCCACGACTGCTGCAGTTCCTGAGACGCTCTTATCGGACTGTTCTGGATTGGGTGCTGGGCCGACGGTGGACGGTGATCGTCCCCGCCCTGGGACTTCTCGCCGTTGCCCTCGCTCTCGCGCCCTTTCTGGATCGCAGCTTCCTGCCACCGTTCAACGAGGGGTCACTCACCATCGGGGTGGTGAGTACCCCCGGGATCACGCTGGAGGAAAGTGGCCTCCTGGGCCGGCAGGTCGAGGAGGCGCTGTTGAGCTTCCCGGAGGTGGTTTCGACCAGTCGTCGGACCGGCCGAGCGGAGAAAGACGAGCACATCCAGGGGGTCAACGCCTCCGAGTTGGAGGTCGTCCTGCGGCCAGGAAGACCCAAAGAGGAACTGCTCGCCGCAATGCGCCGAGCCGTCGCCACCATTCCCGGGGTCGCCGTCAGCTTCGGTCAGCCGATCAGCCACCGGATCGATCACATGATCTCGGGGAGTAAGTCGAACCTGGCGGTCAAGATTTTCGGCCCCGACCTCGCGGTCCTGCGCGGCCTGGCGGCGCGGGTTGAAACCTTGCTCGAAACCGTGCCGGGGATCGTCGATCTCAGCAATCAAGAGCAAGCGAGCGTGCCCCACCTGCTGATCCGGTTCGATCGTTCGGCCATGGCGAGGCACGGCCTAAGTTCGGCGGCTCTGGCCCGAACGGTCGAGGCCCTCTTCCAAGGAACGCCGGTCGGCGAGATCGTGGAAGACGGGATCGTCTCTCGAGTCGTGGTGCGCTTCCCCGAGAAATTACGCGTGGAGCGCGATCTGCTTTCGGCGCTGCCCGTCGTCACGCCCGCCGGAAGTGTGCTGCGCCTGGATGACGTGGCCACTATCGAGTTCGATCTCGGACCCAGCCTGGTACGACGGGAGAATGTCGAGAGAGTCGCGATGCTCACCGCCAACATCGCGGGCGCTGATCTGGCCGGCACCGTCGAGGAAGCTCAGCGGCGGATCGACTCGGCGATCGACCTGCCCACCGGCTACCGGATTGCCTACGGCGGTCAGTTCGAGGAAGCGGTGCGCAGCGTTCGCAATATCGTATTCCTCTCGGCGTTGATCCTCGTCGCCATGTATGGGCTCCTGTACGTGGCATTCCGCAAGCACCGCGACACACTGATCGTTCTGGTGAACCTACCTCTGGCGCTGATCGGGGGAGTGCTGGCGGTCGTGCTGTTCGGGGGAGTGCTGAGTGTGGCGACGCTGGTGGGGTTCGTCACCCTCTTCGGCATCGCCGCCCAGAACGGGGTCCTATTGGTAAGCCACTACCAGAACCTGATGCGCGATGAGGGACTCGGCCTGCTTGCAGCCGTTCGCCGTGGCTCCGAGGAGCGGCTCGCACCCATTCTGATGACAGCGCTGACCACCGGGCTGGCGCTGGTCCCTCTGGTGATGGCTGGAGACAAGCCAGGCAACGAGATCCAGAGTCCGATGGGGCTAGTGATTCTGGGCGGCCTCCTGACCTCCACTTTTCTGAACCTCGTGTTGGTGCCGGTGCTGTTCGCCCGCTGGGGCAGCCCCGCCGACGGATCGCCCGACCGGCTCCGTGAGCTTGCGCTGGATACGCACCAGAGCTAAGAATCGGTGTGGAGTGCCGGCCAATCCGCATGTCACTCAACAATCCGCTAAATAACCAGTCATGCCATACTCCACATATGACCCGCACTGAGATCGAGGAGCAGGCTCTCGGTCTTCCCGCACACGAACGGGCGGCGTTGGCTCAGGCGCTCAGCGTCAGCCTGGTTGGCGAAGAGGCTCTTCCCCCTGCGGAACAAGCAGAACTGGAGCTCCTGCGAGCAACTTTGGAGCCTCAATTGGAAGCTTGGTTTCAAGGCAAGACTGTCGAGCTGACCGACGCATTCTGGGAGCGAATTCTCTCCGACGAGCGAACTGGCGAAGAGTTGGATCGCCCCTTGGGGCTTGGCGTCCCCCCAGAGTGGTCAGGCCGCACGCTGCGAGAGTTGAGAGCGACGACACGACAAACGTAACCCCGCGCAAGATCCAGCTTTCACTGGAAGCCAGTCACGCGCTGCTGGAAATCTACGAGTACACCAAGACAGAATTCGGACGAGCGCAGGCAAGGAAGTACCTTGCGGGCTTTCGAAAAAGTCTCGACCAGCGGCAGGACTTTTCCCGGCATCTGGAGCGCTACCTGCAACTCTGGGCAAGGAGGGACGCCGGAGATACCGGTCGCTCCAATAGTTAGAACTGCCTGCTGCGCCAAGGTAGCAAAGGCCCCATCGTGGAAAAATGGAGTTGGCGCGGCAGACGGTCGCAAGCTCCTCAACCGGGATTCGCGTCCGTTGCTTGATCTCCTCACCCATGATCGGCCTCTCGCTACCTGGCGGCTTCACCGATACACCTCGCGGCGATGACCGATCTTTCGGACCTCGACGGTCTCGCGACCATGCAGAATCTCGCAGATCACCCGGTAGTCACCGATGCGATAGGACCAGTACTCCCCGAGCTGACCGCTCAGAGGCTTGCCAAACCGCTGAGGATCTTCCCCGGTCGCGATTCGGCTTTGGAGGTACTTGAGTAGGCGCTGCTGGAGAGACGGGTCGAGCTTGCGGAGGTCTTTGCGGGCGCTGTCCTGGAACTCAACTCGCCAGGTCATCGCCGCGTTCCAACTCCTCCAAGGACCAGGTTCGCTCGCTATCCGCGGTAGCTTTCCGAGCGTCGACTAGCTCCCCCCAAAGGCGGTCTTCGGTCTGCTCTACGACCGCCTCATGAACCAGGTCGCGAACCAAGTCGCTCTTGCTCGCTGCGTCTTTGGCGCCTAGTTCTTCGAGCCGCTTCTCGGTATCCGGATCTAGAGTCAAACTGGACATGGGCTTCTCCTATTTCGTAGCTTCATTGTCGCACCGACCGATGCTTGCCGCATGGTTCCCACTGTTTGACCCATCCGAACGGGCCTCCGAGGAACGGTTCATTCAACGGTCGATGGCTTCGAGTATCGTGCCCATTGCACCCTGATAGTAGCGCAAGGCTCAGAGTTCCGGCTGCCCCTCGGCCGAGACGAACCGATAGAGCTAGAGAAGATCTGGCAAAGAAGTGCCACCCAACTTACAAGGCGTTTAGACTCAACAACTTGCGGTTCGGGCGCTGCTCTTAAGGCTGCAGCACTTCTCGGAAGTGGTAAGACCCTCTGTTAGCTGAGCTCGATGAGCGTGTCACCCCGGTCGAGGGCGGCGACCAGCTCGGGGAGCATCCGCTCGAACCACTCAAGTAGCTCGCGGCGCCGCGTGTTGCCGAGCCGGATCCAGCCGACGGGAGG
>QIHU01000166.1 GCA_003231035.1 Acidobacteriota bacterium | reverse complement strand
CTGAGCCGACATCCAGCGCGCCGCCGACCACTCGGGCAGCGTCCACCACTCTTGCGGAACGCGCCGAAAACAAAAGCCGAGCAGGTAGTCCTCGTGGTTACCCCGCACGCACGGCCAGCCCGCGGCGGCGATCCGCTGCACTACTTGCGACCCTTCGGGTCCCCGTCCCACTAAATCCCCTCCCACCAGCACTTCATCCACCCCTTGGGCAGCGATGTCGATCAACACCGCCGCCAAGGCCGGCATGTTGCCATGAACGTCCGCGAAGACGGCGATTCGGGTCACGCCATGACCTTGGGTGAGGGGTAGGTCAGCACGCGGAGAATCTACCATCGTCGTACAGCTCGCTCCCGCCAGGGGCGGCTGCTAAACTGCCGACCGTTCAGTGTATGTACCACCGGCAGGAGAAAGCACCATGGCCCAGGTCGACCTGTTTTACATGCGTCCCTCGTGAACCAGTTGTACGCGCACCCGTGCGGTGCTCCACGAGAGATCCGCTGAGATTGGCGAGGAGCGCAACTCGCGCAAGCTCCCGTTCAACCGAGAGGAAGTCATCGAGTTGCTCACTCAGGTCGAAACGGTGCGCATCGCCAAGGGCCGTAAGATCGTCGAACAAACGGCGAGAGAGACAGTCCCCGAGGATCTCCAAGGCAGAAGCGGAAAAATCCGTGCCCCGCTGGTACGCCGCGGCAAGACCTTGCTGGTTGGGTTCAACGCGGAAGCTCTCGCCGATCTTCTATAGAGGCGCTACCCGGAAGCGGCAGTGACGGTTTGACGCAACGGCTCTTCCAGATAGCGATAGCCCGGGGTGAGCTGGCCAGCGTGGGTCACTACGGCTGAGTAGAGCGGCGAAGGGAGGATCAGATCCTCAAAAGCGGCGCCAAAATCGGCCTTGACCAGCCGCGGAATGAAGGGCAACAGGCTATCGCTGAAGTGTTCGCTGGCATCGCGGGGAATCTCGCAGGGTAGGTTGTCCACCGCCAGCACCAACGGACCGCGCCCTTCGATACCGAGTTCGCTCTCACCGGTCATCGGGTCGTAGACGAAGACCGGATCATCGGGAGTCGTCACCCGCACCGTCGCTTCGATCGAGCCCTCCAAGTCGCAGGAAAGATCGGCCAGGATGCGCAGCATCGGCTTCTCTTCGCTGCTCCACAGGTGGCGCAAGTTTTCTCGGGTGATCAGTCGAGGATGGCTCGGCTCCCAGTAAACACCGTTGATCAAGGCGGTCAGGTAGGGCAGATGGCGGGCGAAGCGTTGCCGTTCTTGGCGGCGGAAGACGGTCTTGTAGAGCACCCTTCGCGAGAGGTTGGGATTGGTCGCCAAGCTGGGCAAGTCGTCGGGGTGAATCTCCAGCACCGGCAAACGATCGAAAATCTCCTGCGCCCCTTGGGAGACATTGCCACCGCCGGTAAAACCGAAGACCAGGGGGTGCAAGGCCGGATTGACCCCCTCCTCACGAATCTTGCGACCGACCGTCTCCACCAACTGCTGCACCGCCGCCTCCACATTGGCGTAGGTGTGGGCCGGTCTCACGGTGGAAAAGGCGCTGTCGATCCCCTCCCAGTTTAATCGCTGGCCCAGAGCCCACAGGGTATCGATGATCCCCGCGTAGCCGGCGTGGCGACTGAAGAAGATCAACCGGCGCCCTTCGGAATCGACGATACGCTCATAGTCGATCAAGCTGACCTTGGACTCGAGGAGCGAAGCCAGAAGCGGCATACCGGTGGGCTGTCCTTTGATGACGTGGGCGAAGAAGAGATGCGGTTTGTCGGCCAACAATCGCCGCGCTGGCACCTCCTTGACCCCCAAGATGACGCCGCACGGCGACAGATCCTCCGCCACCGTCGCTCCCGCTTGCGCGTACTCCTCGTCGGGATAGATGCGGATCGCAGAGGGCTGAACGACGACGGAAATGTCCCGTTCCGCCACCAACTCGGCAACGTGGGCGGGGCTCAAGGGAACGCGACGCTCCCAACGATTCTTGTCCTCTCGACGAATCCCGATATCGGCCACGCAACTCCTCCTTTGCGCAAGTTTCTGGATGGTAACGGCCCCGCACTCTACCACCGGACCGCTAGGCACGGCCCTTGCTTTAGGCTAACGGCGATGGGCAAAGAAAGCTGGGAATTCGCCTCTTGGGGGTGGTTGAAGAGTGTCAAAATGACGCTTTGGGTCATCCTGTTTGCCGTCTCGGCAAGTGCGACCTTGACACCGCGCGCCGCGCTGGCCGCCCCCACCGCGGCAAGCACACAGAGCGACGAACAGATCGCTACCCTTCTGCGCAGCCACGGCATCCGTCCGGTGCAGCCACCCACCCTCGCCTCGGACTTTCGCCTGCCCGACCTGGCGGGAGGGCAACGCGCCCTTTCCGACTCGCGCGGCCAATGGGTGGTCCTCACATTTTTCGCCACCTGGTGCGGCCCCTGCCGTTCCGAGATGCCCACCCTGGAGCGCCTCCACCAAGAGCTGGGCGACGCCGGCTTGGTGGTGCTCGGAGTCTCCACCGATCGCAGCGACGCCAAACTGCCCAATTTTCTTGCCCAGCTCGGAATTACCTACCCCAACCTCTGGGATTCCAAAGGGAGCGTTGGCCGCGCCTACCGCGCCACCTCGATACCGATCTCCTACGTGATCGATCCGCTTGGCCGTATTGTCGGCGTCTCGCGCGGTGCCCGCGACTGGAGTACCTTGGCCGACCTCTTTGAGCAAAGCTTCGAGATCTATCCACCGGGTGCGGTGCCGCTTCCCACCCGAAGCGCAACCACCGCGGAAGTCGCGGCGGCCGAACCCGCCCCCGTCGAACTACCCACCCAGCTAGAGCCACCCACCGCCCGCTGGGAACTCTCGACCACCGAGCCTCGACCCGGCGAGTCCTTCCACCTCGACATCAAGATCCTCTGGGCCGGCAACTTTGACGAGTACCTGCTGCTCCCCCCGGCCCTCGAAGCCCCCGAAGGGCTGCGCCAGATCGGTACTTCCGCCACCAGCAGCAGCGAGGCAGGGCGCAACGTGGTCAACTACCGGCTCGCCTTCGAAGCGACCGAGGCGGGCCGCTATGCGCTCGATCCGATCGAGCTGCGTTACACCCCGCGTTTCGAGCAAGAGCCGGTGGCCAGCCAGATCACCGGTCCGACGGTCACCGTCAAGCGGGCTTCTCTGCTGGGGATGCCGATGGGGGTCGCGGTCATCTCTCTCGCCGCGGGAGGCACCGTCTTGGCCCTGTTGTTCGCGCTCCTGATCCGCCACCAGCGTCACTCGACAGCCCCCTCGGCGGCCGACACCGACCAGTTCGAGCGCTTCCAAGAGGCGTTCGACACATCGCGCCGGCAGCGCATGCAGGGCAACACCGCCGCCAGCCTCGCCACTCTCGCAACCCTTGAGGGGGAACTCGGCACCTCGCCCAGCGACCTAGAGAGCACCCATCTGGCGCGCCTGCTCGACGACGTCCGCTACGGCGGAGGGCAGCCATCACGCGAGCAGTTGGATAGAATCGAGCGGCGGGTTGAAGTCGGTCTCCAAGCACTCCGTCCCGATCCCGGGCAGACCAAGCTAAGAGCCAAGCTGAAGGCCAAACTGAAGACGAATCTAAGACCGAGCCCCGAAATCAGTTCAGATCCGTTGCCCTGAAGGAATCCACCCCACAAGACAGTTGAATCGGCGCTCTCACTTCGTCGCTACCGACTCGGGTCCCCGCTTCTCGCGGATCCGGCTCACCGGCAGCCACCCGCCGCGGATCGATCGCGGAGGAGCCAAGAAAACGACGAATGAGCGCCCAGGAGAGGCAGATGAGCGTGACCGCACAAGAGTTGAGTTCAGAGATCGAGGCACTTTCCCACCGCCTTACCCGCCTGCGCGACGAGGTCGGCAAGGTAATCGTGGGACAGCGATACATGATCGATCGTCTGCTCATGGCGCTGATCGCCGACGGCCACGTTTTGATCGAGGGCATTCCCGGCTTGGCCAAGACCACCTCGATCAAGACCGTCGCCGAAGCGGTGCAAACCAACTTCTCGCGCATTCAGTTCACCCCGGATCTGCTGCCGGCGGACCTGATCGGAACTGAGATCTACCGACCGCAGAGCGGCGACTTCACCGTCAAGAAGGGCCCGCTGTTCACCAATCTCCTCCTCGCCGATGAGATCAACCGCTCCCCGGCGAAGGTTCAAAGCGCCCTGCTCGAGGCGATGCAAGAACGCCAAGTGACCATCGGCGACACCACCCATACCCTACCCGACCCCTTTCTGGTCCTCGCCACCCAGAACCCGATCGAGCAAGAGGGCACCTACCCGCTGCCCGAAGCGCAGGTCGACCGCTTCATGCTGAAACTGCGGGTCGACTACCCCAACAAGGTCGAAGAGAAAGAAATCATGCGGCGCATGGCGAGGCGCGAAAAACCGACCATCGAGCCGGTCTTGACCCCTGACGACATCCGCCAGATGCGCCAGGTCGCCGACTCGATCTACCTCGACGGTAAGGTCGAGGACTACATCGTGGACATCGTCTTCGCCACCCGCGAGCCGGGGCTCTACAAACTCGGTGAACTCGAAAAACTGATCGACTACGGCGCCTCGCCCCGCGCCACCATCTACCTGGCGCAGGCGGCGCGGGTCCAGGCCTTCATGTCTGGCCGCTCCTACGTCACCCCGCAAGACGTCAAGGACATCGGCCCCGACGTCTTGCGCCACCGGCTGCTGGTTTCTTACGAGGCCGAGGCGCGGGATCTGACCTCCGACGACCTCATCCAACAGATCTTCAACACCGTCGACGTCCCCTAGAGCCCTACACGCTCCGATCACGATGCACCAACCCCAAGCCAGTACCGACTCCCAGCGTGGGAAAACCCTATCGCCCGAGCTGTTTCAGAAGATCAAGGCGATCCAAATCCGCACCCAGCGGACGGTGACCGACCTGATGGCCGGTGAGTACGAGAGTGCCTTCAAAGGGCGCGGCATGGAGTTCGAGGAGGTGCGCGAGTACCGCCCCGGGGACGACATTCGCCACATCGAGTGGAAGGTCACCGCGCGCACTGGGGTTCCGCACGTCAAGGAATACCGCGAGGAGCGCGAGCTGACCGTGATGCTGCTGGTCGACCTCTCCTCCTCCGGTGCTTTCGGTAGCGGCAGCCAGCAGAAGAACGAGCTCGCGGCGGAAGTCGCCGCCGTGCTCGCCTACACCGCCATCAAGAGCAACGACCGGGTCGGTCTGATCGTCTTCACCGACCATGTCGAGTGCTACATCCCGCCCAAGAAGGGCCGGGCGCACGTCTGGCGGGTGATTCGCGAGATTCTCTCCTTCCAGCCCAGCCGCCAGAGCACCGACCTCGAAGGGGCGCTAGACTTCTTGGCCAAAGTGGCGCCGCGGCGCGTCGTCGCTTTCGTCCTCTCCGATTTTCAGGACGACGGCTATGAGGAGAGGCTGCGCATCGCCGCCAAACGGCACGATGTCACCGCCATCTCGTTCACCGACCCGCGCGAGGTGGAACTCCCCAGGATCGGCCTGATCGAGTTGGAAGATGCCGAAACCGGCCACACGCTACTGGTCGACACCTCGGACAAGGGAATCTCCAGCGGCTTCACTTTTCTCGCCGGTGAGGACCGCCACCAGCGGGCCGACCTCTTTCGTTCGGCCGGCGTCGGTGAGGTCTCGATCTGGACCGATAAACCCTATGTCGACACCCTGATTCAGTTCTTCCGCTCGCGGGATCGCTGAGCAGTCCGCCGAACTTGAAGGGCCCCGCAATGGATCTACGTAGCCCCCCCACAACCCCCGAGACCTCGGCCAAGGACGGCCTGGTGCGCCTGCTGCTGGCGCTTTGCCTGCTCTTGCTGCTAGCCATCGCCGCGCGCCTCTGGCTGACCCCAATCGGGGCCAACGCCAACCCCGACCACCTGCGCCGGGTGGCCAGCAAGCTCAAGGCCGCCGGGGTGCTCGACGAAGCCTCCGCCCTCTACGCCACCTACCTCACCACCGGTTCGCAGCCCGCCGAGGCGCGCGCCAAGATCGCCTACAGTCTGGGCAACAGCTACCTCGACCAAGGGCGGCACGAGTCCGCTCTGCGCTGGTTCTACGAGGCCGAAACCCTCGACACCGGCGAGCTGGCGGACGAGGTCGGCCAGCGCATCGTCCACTGCCTCGAGAGTCTCGGGCGCACCCAGGCGGCCCAGGCGGCGCTGAGTGCCCGGGTCCAACTCGATGGCGGCGAGGCTGGCTCGGCGGTGCGGCGTGGCGATGGCGACCCGGTGGTGGCGCGCATCGGCCAGCGCGAGATCCGCCGCTCGGAGGTCGAGCGCAGCCTCGACGCCATGCCGGCCCAAGTGGCCAAACAACTCAAAGCGCAACCGGAGCAACTCTTGCGCCAGTACGTGGCCGACGAGCTCATCTGGCGCAAGGCGCAAAAGCTTGAATACGACCAAGATTCAGAGGTTCTGGCGCATTTGACGACGCTCCACAAACAACTCGCGGTGAGCAAGTTCGCCGAACGCGAAATCCTCAGCCAGATCACCGCCGACCCCGCCGACCTGGCCAACTTCTTCACCGCCAACCTCGATCGATACCGCGCCCCAGGGGCAGAGGACGAGCGGGCGGCGGAGCCCAAGTTCGAGGAAGTCCGCTCCCGGGTCGAACGAGACTACCGGGCCCAGAAGGCGCGGGACGCCTTTCAGCGGATGGTCGAGTCCGAGTTGGCGGCGGATGAGGTCGAATTGGTGGTCGAAGCGATGACCTCGCAAAGTCCACCCACGGCAGGGAAGCGCTAGCCCATGGCCGTTGTCCGCCATCCTCACTTCTCTCTAGCTTGGCGCGCCCTGCTGGGGCTCTGGGTCGCCGCCAGTGTCGGCTGTGGCCCAGCGGATCTAGAGAGGGCGACCGAGCCCGAAGCCCGACCTGCTGTCGAAGCGCGAGCTTCGGTCGATCCGGCGGTGGCGACCACGGGTGACGTGATCACCTACGCCGTTACCGTCGAGCACGACCCCGAGATCGCCGTCACCCTGCCTGAACTGGGATCCCAGATCGCCGGCTTTCGTATTATCGATCTGGGTCAGGACGAGCCCCAGCAGGTGGGACAACGAGTCGTCGAGCGGCAGTGGTACGAGCTGCGCGCCGACTTGGTGGGCTCCTACGTCCTCCCTCCGGTCACCGTCCACTACCGCACTCAGCGCCCCGAGAGTGAGGGTGAGGGCAGCGAGACGGCGACAAGCCCGACGAAGACGATCACCACCTCCGAGATCTTCGTCGAAGTTCAATCCGTCCTCCCCGCCGATGGCGAGGCAGCCGACATTCTCGACATCAAACCGCTGCAACCCCTCCCCCAAGCGCGCCCCTGGGGCTGGATCGCCGCGGGGTGTGCCCTGGTGTTACTGGTGCTCGCGGTGGGCGGCTATTTCCTATGGCGCCGACGTCGGACCGCGGTGGTCAAGCCCGCGCCGCCGGCTCACGTTCTCGCTTTTCGCCAGCTCGACGCCCTGCGCGCCACCGACTTCACCGACCCGGTCGCCGTGCGCCGCTTCCACTTCGACATTTGCGAGGTTCTGCGCGGCTATGTCGAGGGCCGCTTCGGCCTCAACGCCACTGATTTGACCCGGCAAGAGATCGTGCCCCACCTGGCGAGCTTGCCCGGTCTAGACCG
>QIHU01000767.1 GCA_003231035.1 Acidobacteriota bacterium | reverse complement strand
GGCTGCGCAGGCTGGGCCGGCGGTGGCGGTGGCGGTTTCGTGGCCGGATCGCTCCACTCCAGCATGGCGTTGATGACCTCGGGGCTGAGGCCGGCTTCTTTGAGGGCGATGAGATCTTCGACCGAGAGGTTGAAATCCGTCTCAGTGGCGTGCTCGATCTTGCTGACGATCACCGCTCGGCGGTCAGGGCCTTGACGCTGTCGTTGGTCAGGGTCTCGGCGGCGAAGACTGGTACGGCGAGGAAACAGCAGAGAAGGAATATTGATATTTGATGGCGGGGCATGCATCCTCCAAGGTGGATTCGAGGGACCGGCCGGGGATCGGGGTTCTCTGGTAAGAACCCCGTCGGGGGAAAAAAGTTGGGAGGCGCTGCGAAAAACGGCCTTGGCCCTTACGCGACCCTGACTTCGTGCCCAGAGAGAACCATCGTGGGGAAGTACGTTGCACCGGCGTGGCCGAAGAAGAACTCGTGGAACTGGATCTTGCCGAAGGAGCGAGCCATCTGGCCGAGGTAGAAGAGAAAGGTGTTGGGGACGGCACCGAAGATGTGCAGGACGCTCTCTTCTTGGCCTTTCTTTTTGTCTTCCCGTTGCCTCTCTTCTTGCGGGCGCCGGTCCAGTTGGTCGGCGACCCAGCTAGCCAGAGCCACGGCGTGCGCACCGTTCTTGACCGAGGTTTGCGCTGGTGAGGGCACTTCGAGGCTCAAGAGACGGTGGAATTTCACTGGGCTCTTGCCGGTGGCTTGCCGAGAGAGGAAGGCTTTGACATCTTCCTCCACCGGCCTGGTGATACCCAGAGCCAACGCTAAATGAGGAGAGTTGGCATCGAGATAGGGTGCTTTCTTTTGTTTGCTCTTCTTGCCGTTCTTCGGCGCCGTTTCTTCGCGCGGTGGCTTCCACGGCTCTCCCTCGGGGAGCTCACCTTCGCTCGCTCGCCATAGCTCCGTGCCTCGAATCCCTCGCTGTCGGATAGAGATATCCAGGCCGCTCTTGGCTTCCCAGAGATAGCCAGCGGCGAAGGGGAGGGTTTGGTGGGCTTGCATTTCGAGTACGATCGGGCGTTCCATCAAAGCCGCTTCGGCCAGAAAACGGCGCAAGTGGGGAAGGATCTTGGAGTTCCACAGATGCGGTTCGCGGATGCGTCGACCATCAAAGCTCGGCAGCAGTGAGAGGACACGATCACTCTGGCGAGTGAGTCGCTTGCCCCAGCCCTCGAAACTTTGGATCGCGATCTTCAAAGGCTCGTTGGCGTCGGTGGGGTGGCGGCGGAGGTTGAAGAGCTGACCATCTTCGGCGCCGAGAAAGAGAACAGGGGTTAGCCATTCCAGATACTCTTCGGGCAGCGAAGCGCGCGCTTCGGCCAGGGCGGCGTCCACGGGGTCGCCAGCGGCGAGGGCGGCATAGAGCTCGGCAGCTAGGCGAGCCGCGGCGGGGTCGGAAACCGGGTAACGCATCGCGATCACAGCAGGGATACCCGCCTGTTGCAGGGCACCAGCGACCGAGAGGTAGGGGCTCTTGCCGCTCTCATGGTCTACCTTGGCGGTGAAACAAGAGCCGAACACCATCAAGCGCAGCGAGGGCGATTGGCGCGCCACGCTGGCTAGGGTGCGCGCCATGATGCGCTGCTCCTTGCCATCCGAGTGTTGGAACAGGAGGTAGCCTTCGCCCGAATGATCGTCCACTCCGCCGTGGCCGACGAAGTGAAGAACATGGATTTCGTTTTGGGTGAGTTCCCAGCGAAGTTGGTCCATGGTGGGGGCCGCGAGGATTCTTACGTCCACGGTTTCAGTGCCCGCGATCGCTTGTTGGATTTGTCGCAGATCCATGGCTAGGTCGAGGTTGACATCGTTGAGGACCGACTGGAATATCAAGAGCACTCGTAGGGGTGGCTCGACTTGAGGAATCCGCCTCTGGTGTGGCCTCCAGCTGCCGAAGGAATAGACCAGAGGGGTGTAAGCGTGGGTACTCGACCGACATAGGAAGGAGTCTTGCTCCTCTGCATCGGCCTCGCTGGCATCTTCACCGTCCTTCTTCTCTTTTTGAGGCTCGGTGAGGAGGTCCCAGGGCAGTGCCATCATACGGTTGATTTCCCGCATATTCGAGCCATTCGGCGGCGCGTCGAATAGCAACCGCAAGCGCAGGCCACGCGCTTGATTGTTGGCGATTCGGTGGCGCACTTCGGCCAAGCAGTGGCGCAGGAAGATGGCGATGCCCTTGTTCTCTTCGCCTTCCTTCGGGCTTGGGAAGAGCCCTTCGGTGAGACGACGACCGATGTCGAGATACTCTCGAACCCTCTGCTCTCGAACCTCCTTGGCTGAAGCTTGTGGTATTCGTTGGGTGCTGCGAGCTTGGGCCACCACTTTTTCTAAAGCTTCGATGAGTGCGGTGCGGCCCTTTTCGCTATACGGTGGTTTGAAAGGGTAAGAGCTGGAGCTACCGAAGGGTGAGTGGACAATCTGAGCGCGCAACTCTTCCTTGTCGTCCTCCTCGGAGCCTCCTTTCTTCTTTCGTTGGGTGAAGATCCTCACCGCCAGTTCGTCGAACCCCATGGCCCGTTGCGGAGGGGGGTCATCCGGTGGGCGTGGAGGATCCGAAGGCGAGCTGGTTGGCTTCGTGTGCGGTCTTGGGGGGCCTTGGCGCTCCGGTGTCGTGGGGTGGGGCTCGGGGTGGTCAGCCATCTCATTTCCTCCTAGATTGGCCTCGGCGGGCGGCGGTCCGGCCACCGAGGACGCATAGATTCAGTGGTTCCGAGTGCAAGAACCCGGAACGAGCAAGATGGTTGACTCTGTGCCGGAGGAATTTTTACGGCAGGCCGCGCAAGGCGAAGCCGGCCCAGTAGGTGGGCGCGTGCCACTTAGGGTGGTGGAGGAACTCGATCTGGGTGATTTGCAGGGCTTCGGCGGGCGAGGCGCCTTGGAAGAGGGCGTTGTAGAAGCGCACCATGAAGTAGGCGGTCGGCTTGTCCTCGATTGGCCAGAGGCTGACCAGGATGCGGGGAACACCGGCCCGGAAGAAGGCCTGGGGTAGCCCTTGAAGACTCTCGCCAGCGAGCTTTTCACCCAGGCCAGTGGCGCAGCCGGCCAGCACCACGAGGTCGGCGGAGAGGCTGAGTTGAGCGATTTGTTCGCTGGTCAGGTAGCTCTCTGTCGCGCCGGTCGTCGTGGGCAGGGGGCTGAGGACAAGGCTGGTCCTCTCTTGACGTTGGGCGCTATCGGCGTGGGCCGCGAAGTGAAGGAAGCGGAAGTCGTTCAGCGCTCCTCGCCGGATGGCTGTGGGTTCGGCGTCGAGGCCGGTGAGTAGAAGGCTAGCTTCGACCGGAAGCAAGCTGGCGATCCTGCGGGCTTCCTCCCCGGTACCGGCGAGCAAGGCGTAGCTGGAGTCTTGCGCGTAGGCGGGATTGGCCACCAGGGCGATGGTCTTGCCAGGAGTCGGCTGGCGCTGACTTGCCCAGTGCTCTAGCCAGGCGATGCTCGATAGGGAGGGTGGCCGGAGAATCCGGTGCCGTTGCACGAGCAGAGTGGGTGCTGCTGGCTCTCTCGTTGTGGGCCTCGGCTCGTTGCCAGAGGAGGGGAGCTTAAGGGCGGCGAAGGGGAACCCATCCAGATCGGTCTGCGCAACGATCCACAGGGGTTGGCCGTGGAGGAGGTGGGCGACGGGAGCCAGTAGGAGATCGGATGCGTGGCGGGATGCTTTGAGGGTTGCGGTCTCTGTTCCGGGACTGTCGCTGTGGAAGAGGACCTTCCAATCCTTGGACAACGCCTCTTCGAGTTCCCGGCGCGATGGCAAGGTGTGGACTTCGGAGATTCCCTCGCCGATTGCCCATAGGTGGCTTTGCCGCGGGCCGAGAATGTATTGGAGGATCAGCGCGCCCCCTTGCTTCGCGAGCTCTTGGGTTTGCTCTAGGGATAGCAGGTAGCCCAGCTCTCCAGGGCCGGCTCTCCGGAGCAGTTCTGGGTCGTCGAGGGGAGTGCCGGCAGCCGTGCGTAGATGATCGAGAAGGCTGCGCGCGCGAGCGCGTTCGTTAATGGCGAAGGCTTCTTCGCGGTAGCGACTGGTAGGCGCGGTCGGCTTGGAGTCGAGTTGTAAGAGAACGTCGATTAGCTCTTCTGGGTAGTGCTGGCGCAGGGCGGCTAGGCGCTGCCGTTGGTCGAGCTGATCGGCACGGGCGCGGTGCCCTTCGATGAGGATCAGGGCTTGCCTCATTCGGGGCAGCGCGGCTTGGAGATCGTGGCGGTCGCGCGCGATTCGGCCGAGCCCGAAGCGGCAGCTAGCCCATGTCAACAGGTCTTTGTTACCACGTTGCCTGCCATCGGGGCACAGCTCCAGGTAGTCGCGCTGAGCGCTGTCGAGTTCGTCTCGCAGGTATCGCTCGTAGGCCCGTTGCATGCGAACGGCGTCGGCTTTGCCCAGCTCGCCTTGTTTTCGCCAACTAGTGATCGACTGGGCGAAGAACTCTTCGCCCTCGCCTATCTTGCCCAGGCGGGACGCGCTGCGAGCCAGGCCGTCCAAGGCCGAGGCTCGCAGCGCGACTAGGTTATACCGCTCTGCTAGGTTGAGCGCGCTGGAGTAGTGGCGAGACGCCTCGTCCCATTCGTTCTTGGTGCGGGCGAGATCGCCTTGGCTGGCGGCGAGTTGAGCGCGAACCTCGATATGAGCACTCTCGCTTCCGCTGCTGTCCGGTTCTTGGATCAGTGCTTCCGCGTGGTCGAAGGCATCTCGTGCACCATCGGCATCGGAGCTCCGGGCTCGCCAGCGGCCCAGGGTGACCCACATTTCGGCAGCGTCCAAGGGCTGTTCGGCAAGGTGAAACTGCTCGATGGCCCGTCTATAGTAGCGCTCGGCGGCCCCCGGTTCTCCGCCCGATTGCGCTAGGTTACCGAGTTGTCGATAGGCCAAGGCCGCAATCTCAGGCGCGGACAACGCGTTGGCTATTTCTAGAGCCTGATTTGCCCAGCGCTTTCGTCGTTGCTGGCTTTCGACGGTCTGGCCACGGTGTTCCAGAGCCGCCCACAAGCGACTGTAGGCCTGCCTGGAGCCGGTGCCAAACTGGTCCTGAAGTTGGACCAGCCGCTCGGCGATTGGCAGGAGCTTTTCCGTGTAGCCGTCTTGCAGTTGATCAGCTAACCGGTAGATGAGCGCCGCTTCGGTCGCAGGATCGCCGGTGGCAGCGAGGCGCTCGACCGCCTGGCTCATCTGTTCCAGCCAGCGCTCCTCATTGGTTTGTCCGTATCGCAAGTCGGCCTCGGCGAAGTCGTGAGCCGCTTGGGCACGTTCGATGTCTCGATCCGTCGGCGAAGGGGAGATCTCTAGGCTCAGCCGGTAGTCTCCGGGATGGCCATCCAACTCGTGGAGGCTGACTAGGAGTGGGCCGTTCGCCGAGTGGAGCCAATGGAGCGGCTCAATGCCCTCCGCCACGGCGTCGAATCTCGCGATCCATCGGCCGGTGGGGGTGTAGAGATCCCACACCAAGTCCAAGCCCACCTCTTGTGTCACGGTCGCCGTCAGGTAGACGCCAGCCTCTAGGTCCATGCGGTAGCAGTGGTGGTCGCTTTCGGCGAGCTGACGCGCCGGATGGCTGCCGGTGGCGAGCGGCTGCGCGTGCTCCGGCGTGCAGGGCGGGGCGTCCTCTGGCGGGGCGAGGGTGGTGGTCTTATCGCAGGCCAGCGTTGCGACGATCGTCGCGGCCAGCGCGATTGGCTGCCAGCCGGTGACCCGTACGGCACCTCTCATTCGCGGATTCGTAGCAGGAAGACTCCCAGCTCATGCGCTTCTTCATCGTGCCAACCCATGATCTTGATCGAGTAGTCGCCGACAGAAAAGAACTTTGGTGTCAGCCGAAGGCCAAAGAACTGGAGGCTATCGGAGACCGGCTCTAGCGAGGCTTCCCATACGGCTCGCTCGGAGTTGGAAAGGTGCACCGTGTAGTGATCGTACGTCGACTCGTTGGCAGTCTTGAGTTCCCAATCGGAAGGCTGGTCGCTACGATGAAGCACGATCTCCGACTCCCCCCGACTCAGGGCCGAAGCCTTGATACGGTGGTCACCGGGTATGTCGCCCAGGTAGGCCAGCACTTGCGGTTCGCCCGCGAATCCTGGGGAGACTGGCGCACGGTTGAGGAACCACCAGCCGCCGAGTGCCACCAAAGCGAGTGCGGCGGCGATTAGCGCCCAGTCGGAAACAACCTTGTAGGGACCGGGGGCCGGCAAATCATCCTGTGCTTCCGATGGACTGTCTGGAAACTGTGCCTCGACTTTCACCGGAGTCGGTGCCTTGGCAGCATCTATGTCAGCGGCCAGCGCGAGCACTTCCTGCCACTTGCCGTCGCGTTCGCTGGCCTTCGTTTCCACCGCGGCGGGAGGCTGTAGCAGGTCGAGGACGACACGGGCGCAGGCGGGGCAGTGGGAGAGGTGCTCACGAATCGCCTCTTCGACGCCAACCTCCAGGGTGTCTTCGCAGTAGCCGGCCAACTCCCGGTAGTCCGGATGGATGGTCAGCGAGCGGCTGGCCTCGGCCCCCAAACGGTGCAAGGTTTGCTCGAAATTTTCGGGACTTGAGGACATATCACGTGCGTTCTGGCTGAAATCCATGGTCGAGGAGCCGTTGTTTCGCCTTGCTGATGTGGGACTTCACTGTGCCAAGGGATCGTTTCATGATGGTGGCGATCTCGGATTGCTTGAGCCCTTGTACGAAGTACAGCCTCGCGCACTGTTGCATCTTGTCAGGCAGGTCTCGCAGAGCCTTGTCGAAGGCTTCGCGGCGCTCGCGACTCATCATCTCATCCAAGACGGAACGGGGGTGTGCGAGGCCAACCGCATGGTCGGGGGGCGTCCAGTTGCGCTCGGTGTGTAGGTCCAGCGATTGCGAAACATGGGCTCGTTTCTTGGCGTGGATTTCTCTGCGGGTGTTTCGCATGAGGTTCTCTGGGATGATGAAGAGCCACGAGTTGAAATCTTGAATCGTCGAGAATTTTGCGGCCCTCTGCTTGGTGAGAACCCGAAGGAAGCTCTTTTGGAGTAGATCTTCGGCATCGATTCTTGCTTCGCATTTTTTCATACAAATGCCGAGAAGCAGGCCATGGTAGGCGTGGTAGATGCGGCCTAGGGCCTCCTTATCCACCGGAACCCGCCCCACCGCCCGCGCATCTTCCAACAATTGCCGCTCCGCGGCGGTCGTCGTGCCGCGATCTGTCGGCGTTTTGCTTCCTGTCTTCTTGAAGGGCATGAAAGCGATGGCAATTCCGCGTACGGTGGGTGGGGATCGCGACCCCGCTGGCTCTGTCGGGTTGAATCAGGCTCGCGGCGGATGCTAGCACGGAGTTTCAGCGTCGATGGTTGGCTTACCAGTTCCATGAACGCCACCATTCTGGCCGTGCTCTCAACCTTTCTCGGTGGTTTGGGTTCTTAGGGATGAGGAGAGTTTTATGCGCCCTGAACCCGAATTGTCCCCTGAAGCGACGGTGCTCGCTCGGCAAGAGGAAACCCACGCCTACTTACGCCTTCAATTTCAGATTAAGCCGTTGGCTGGATCGGAGGCGCCGCTCGCGGCGCCGGTGCTACGCCGCGTCTTAGGTCGAGCTTTGATCGAGGCCCATTGCCCTATCGGTGAGCCGGTTTGTCAACCGAAGCCGGTGGCGAGACAGCAGAGGGCAACACCGCTTGAGCTGTGCTGTCTAGCGGGCAACTGCCCCTACGGGGTGCTGTTTGCCGCCAGCCGGAGTGCGCGACCGCCGTACTCTTTGTTCCTTCATCCGCCGCCGCGCGCGGGGGCCGCGCGGTTTCTGGAAGTGACGTTGTTCGGGGCCGCGTGGCG
>QIHU01000483.1 GCA_003231035.1 Acidobacteriota bacterium | reverse complement strand
GCCGGGGTGATCCACCGTGATATCAGCCCGGACAACCTGCTTCTGACCCTCGACACGCGCAACAACCCACGGGTCAAAATTATCGACCTTGGCCTAGCCAAGAGTCTCAACCCTAGCCCGGAGGAGAGCATCACCGAGCGCGGCATGTTCATGGGCAAGCTGCACTACTGTTCACCCGAGCAGGCCGGTCTTGAGGAGGGGGTCGAACTCGATCGCCGCACCGACATTTACTCCTTTGCCATCGTGCTCTACGAGGCGATCTGCGGCAAGCCGCCCTTCGAGTCCGAGTCGCCCCACGGCGCCTTATTCATGCGTCTCAACGAAGACCCACTTCCCCTGACGGGCCGGGTACCCGAGATTCACGTGCCCGAGAGCCTGAATCGCGCCGTGCTGCGCGGCTTGTCGCGGGATCGCGAAGCCCGTTTCCCTTCCGCGGTCACTTTTATCCAAGCGTTGGAGCGAGCCCGCGACGAACTGGTCGCGGAAACCGCGCCCAACCCCCTGCCGTCAGCATCCGCGGCGACTCAAATCGCGGAGTTGCCGAAGTTGCCCTCAGCCCTACCGGCGGAACCCGTCCCGACCGCCATGCCAGCTACGCACCTCAATGCACCAGCCTCCCCAGCGGCCACCCTCGACGAACATGCGCAAGCCGCCGAGCGGCTGCTCGATCAGCATCTCGACCAGCGTCACCTCCCCTTGGCGCGACTTGCCCTGGAGAACCTACTCGATCTGGTCCCCCACCACCCGCTGCGCCGCGACTACAAGCGCCGGGTCAAGTCGCTGGCCGACGATCTGGGTAAGGAGAACCGGGCCCGCGAGGTCTTCGACGCGGGCCGCGAGGCACTGGCGCGCGGAGATCTGGCGGCGGCGCAGCGTAAGCTCAGTTCCATTGAACGCTCCGACCCCACCGGCAAGATCTCTCGGGCCTTCTCGCACGAACTCATCCGCGCCGAGCAGGAGCTGGCCCAGAACGCGCAGCTCGACGAGCTGACCGATCGTTTCGACTCGCTGCTCAAGCGTGGTTTCATCAGCGAGGCCGAGGCGCGATTACGGGAGATCGCCGATCTCAAAGTCAGCAAGGTAACCCTGGACCTCTTCCGGGGCCGGCTCGCCGAGGCACGGAACAAGCGACAAACGGTGGATATCGTGACCCGTTTCGAGGAGACCTACAACCGCCACCTAGCCACCGGCGGTTGGGGCGAGGCACGCGAGGTGGCCTTCGAGTTAGGGCGATCGGTGCCCGACAGTGACCGCCCCGCCGAAATGCTCGCCCAGATCAGCATGCTCGAACAACGTGGGCAGCACAGCGCCGCGGTCGAGCAAGGTGCCCAGAAAGTCGAGGAGCTACTGGACGCCGGTCAGCACGAGCAAGCGGCCTTGGCCTTGTCGGTACTCCAGCGCATGGCGCCTGACCACCCACGGAGTCTGGAGCTGCGGGAACGAGTCAGGGCCACGGATGGGTAGCCACGGATAGTGCTTCGGCGAGTAGCCTTTTCCTTTCTCCTCCACTACACTGCGCCCTTCCCATGGCTGACATCACCCGCCTTCGTCGCTACGCTTTCATGCGCTTGACGCGAGATCTCGACTCGCGCTTCGAGAATCTCCTGCTCACCGGCCGCGTCTCCAAGTGGTACAGCGAGGTCGGCAACGAGGCGACCACGGTGCCGGCCGGGCTGGCGCTAGAGCCGGGTGACACGCTGTGCACGCTGCATCGCGACCTCGGGGCGATTCTCGCCGTCTACCTCGATCCGGCACGGACCTTCCCGGATCTCGACTTCGGTCTTCCCGATGGACGACGACCCGACCCCAGCCACTTGCTCTACCGATTGGCTTGCCAGCTACTCGGGCGCCACGACGGGTTCTCACAGGGTGTCGAGCGCTCCTTCCACTACGGTTATTTCGACAGCGGTGCCGAGATCTCGCATGTGGGCATGATCAGCCATCTCGGGGCGATGATTCCGGTCGCCGCCGGCTGCGCCTTCGCTCTACAGCAGAACGGCAGCGACCGCGTGGCAATGAACTTCATCGGCGACGGCGGCACCTCGACCGGAGACTTCCACGAGGGTCTCAACATGGCGGCGGTGTGGAAGTTACCGCTGATCCTGATCGTCGAAAACAACCGCTATGCCTTCTCGACCCCGGCCGCGGCGCAGTTCGCCTGTCAGCGGCTGAGCGACCGTGGCCCGGGCTACGGCATCGCCGCCGAGACCATCGACGGCAACGATCCCGACGCCGTGACGGTCGCGGTCAACCGCGCCGTCGCTCGCGCCCGCGAAGGGCTGGGGCCGACTCTCATCGAAGCCATGCTCGGCCGCATGCGCGGCCACAGTGAGGGTGACGACTCACTCAAGGTTGTACCGCCGGCAGAACTAGCGAGCTACAAGGCGGCGGATCCGGTTCCCGTCTACCGGCAGCGGCTGCTGGCAACCGGTATCGACGAAAACAAACTCGACCGGATCGAGGCACGGACCGCCGCCCTGGTCGAAGAGGCGATCAGCCGCGCGCTCGAAGCGGAGTTGCCACGGATTGAAACGGCCCGGCGACCGGCCCTGGCGCCGGCACCGCCAGCTCGAGCCACGGCCATCGCCGCAACCGAGAGCAGCCCCTTCGAAGCCATTACCCCAGCAGCCAAGGAACCGGCCCTCTCCACCTACGTCCAAGGGATTCAGCGCGCCCTCGCCGAGGAGATGGAGGCGGACGACCGCGTGCTTCTCATGGGCCAGGACATCGGCGTTTTCGAAGGTCCCTTCCGCGCCACCCGCGGGCTGCATGCGCGCTGGCCGGATCGGGTGCGGGACACGCCGATCGCCGAAAGCGGCGCCCTGGGCATCGCCATCGGAGCGGCCCTGTTGGGCTATCGGCCGGTGGTCGAGATTCAGTTCGCCGACTTTGTCGCCTGCGGTTTCAACCAGCTGGTCAATGTCGCCGCCAAGCTCTTCTACCGCTGGCAGGTGCCGTGCCCAATCGTCGTGCGCCTCCCTTCCGGTGGCGGGGTGGGCGCTGGCCCCTTCCACTCGCAGAACCCCGAGGGCTGGTTCAGCCATGTCGCCGGCCTCAAGGTCGTCTGCCCAGCCACCGCGCGCGATGCCATGGAGTTGCTCAAGGCGGCGATTCGCGACCCCAATCCGGTTCTGTTTTGTGAGCACAAGTTCCTCTACCGGCGCATCAAGGAGGAGCTGCCGAAAGTCTCCCAAGCGGCGACCCTCGGCCAAGCGGCCTGTTTGCGACCGGGCTCGGACATCACCTTGATCGGCTACGGTGCTAGCACTTGGCTAGCCATGGATGCGGCCGAAACCCTCGCCGCCGAAGGCGTCGACGCCGAGGTGATCGACCTGCGCACGTTGGTGCCCTTCGACGAAGAGACGGTGCTCGATTCGGTCAAGAAGACCGGCCGAGCGGTCATCGTCCATGAGGCCCAGTTGACCGGCGGATTCGGCGGCGAGGTGGCGGCCCGCATCGCCGAGCGCGCCTTTGCCTGGCTCGACGCGCCGTTGCGCCGGGTGGCCTATCCCGACTTGCCCATCCCCTACTTCAAGACGCTGGAGAAGGACTTGCTACCCTCGGCGAAAACCGTCGCCGCCGCCGCCCGCGAGACGCTCGCGTACTAGATCTCGCCCCCCGAATCGGCTGAGTCCGCGGAGTCGGCTGAGCCGCTCTGAAGGGTCGCTGGGCGCGAGTTTTCCTTGATCTCATCCGTGCGATAGCCCAACCAGAGGAAGGCGATGGGTCCGTCCGGCCCTGGAATCGGCGCCGCCAACTCGGTGACTCCACGGGTGTCGCTGTCGCGAGAGACGATCTCGGTGGCCGCCAGCGCCCAGTCGGCGCGCTGCCCGGCGGTACCGGCCGAAGTCAGCTTGCGATCGCTACTGGAAACCACTTCACCGTTGGGTCGCAGAAGGTGGGCGAAGTCCACGCCGGGCAGATCCAAAAGGGATATCAACGCCAGATCGGCGCTGTCATTGCGCCCACCGAACACCGCCGGGCTTACCCCGGCAATGAAGGAGCGAAAGGCAGCCTCCGCTTCGCTCGCCACCAGTTCGGAAGCCCAAAAGTCGCTCTTGACCCGCAGATCGGTGATCTGGGTCTCGTAACTTTGGCCCTGCTCGGCGAGCCTTTGCTCGGCCTTCCTTCCACCCCACCACCAGAGGCCCCAAGCTAGAGCGACAAGCAGGGTACAAACCACGACTTCGATCAACGTACGGCGCATCGGAACCTCCTTTTCACTCCCTAGTCTACGTCGGCGCAGAGGCGAATGCCCCCGGAGTTTTCTTCCGACGAGTTCGCCAACCGAATTCGATCTTCCGTCTTCGGCGCAATCCCGCCCTCGCCGACCGCCGCCAGCGCCGCCAAGGCGATCCGCTTGAGGTCACCCGTTTGGGCCACCACCTGCTCCCGCGACAACATCGTGTAGCCGTCTTGGTCGCGCTTCGGATTGACCAAATAGTCCACCGTTACCGCCATGATCTGGTCATCCGCTTTCACCGCTCGCGGCCCATCCGCGGTCAGCAGCATCAACTCGGTCGCCGTCGCCGCTGTGGAGTCATGAAGATACGAGAAACCGGCGATCTGCAACCAATGGCCGGAGCCGGGCCATTGTTCCACGGCGCGATCGACGACCTTTTGCAGCGTGGCACCGTCGATGCGCAGCAGTCGCAACGGTGACGGATACTGGAAGATCCCTTCCAGGTCCGCAAGGCTGATCGGTCCCGGAACCACATTCTGGTTGAGCCGCAGCGATCCCGAGTTGATGAAGGCGACCTGCGCTCCTTGGTCGCGGAAGGCGGCGAGCATCAGATCGGTAAGCCAGTTGCCGAGCGAGGTCTCGTAGGCCCGGATCTTGGATTCTTCCGCCACCAGCACGGTGCGGGTGACCCCCAGCCTGTCGTCCAAACATCCCGGCGCTTGGTTGTGCGAGGTGCAATAGCTCTCGTCATGTTTCTTCTGCCACTGAGCCACCCGCTCCTCCACCCGCGGATCATCACGCGGTGAGTCGTGGGCCAGTTCAATGCGCGGGGCCGGCTCGATCGAAAGACGGCCGGTTTCGTCGATGGAGATCCGTACCACGGTGGCCGAGCGGGCGTCGGCGTCCGCCTTCAGGAGCCAGCGTTCTCCAGCCTTGAAGCGCTGCTCGGCATGCTCGTGGCCACCCAGAATCAGGTCCGGTCCCTCATCGCCGAGGGCGGAGAGCAAGGCGCAGTCGTCCTCGACAAAATGGTGGGTCAGTCCGATCACCACCTCGGCGTTGAGTTGCCGCAGCGCCGCCGTGGCCCGCCGGGCAGCCGCCTGGTAGCCCCCCACATCCGCATACTCGGCATCCACCAATTCGGGGCCGAGAAGGCCGAAGATCCCCACTCGAATACCGCCGCTTTCGACCACCGTCCACGGCAGGAGGTTGGGAGCGGCGACCAGCGGGTTGCCGTCCGTTCCCGCCTTGAACTCAATGTTTCCGGCTAGCCACCGAAAGCGCGACTGGCGGACTCGCTCATCGAGGATCCCCGCCTCGTCGAGATCCGACTTGTCGAACTCGTGATTGCCGAAGGTGAGGAACATCCGCTCGTCTAGCGAGTCATCGTCCTTTCCGTCGAGAAGATTAAGCACATCGATCATCTGCTCGCCGTCGTAGGTCCGGCTCATGAAGGAGGGAAAGATCGCATCGCCCGCGTGGGTCAAGAGCAACTCGGGGGCCTCCAGCTCCAGCTCGCGGCGCAGGGTCCGCACCCGGGCTAGACCACCGGCGGTGCCGTTCTCGAGCCCCGCGATCCGGTAGACGTCGTTGATCGCCATCACCAGCGTGGTGCGCCCACCCCGCGGAGCCGGTGGAAGCCGATACTTCTCGACCACGCTAGCGGCCGTAGTCTGGCCGCCCGCGGTCGGCTGAGAGGAGGCAGGACGGTTTGGCTGCCCGGTGGAGTGGCAAGCGCTCAAGCCAGCGGCCAGCGCCAGAATCACCACGGCACTACCGCAACGCGGTACTGCGATCCGAATCGAAACCATGAGACCCTCCTTGTTGTCGGAGAGCCTAGTCTAGCGGTTTCGCCAAAAAGGGCGCCCGCGGGCGCCCCGTCACCGCGCTAAGGGCGCGGACCGCTATTGGTCTTCGTGCAGGCGAGGCAACTCTTCGGCCAGCCTCTCACTCAGCTCCTTGAGCCGCTTCTCGAGCTCTTCGAGGCGCTGTTTCAGCTCCTCGTCCTGCGAACCGAACCGCGCGGCTCCAGCGGCCATGGACGGCCAGTCGACCTTCTCCAACACCCCACGGAGCTTTTCCGCCTGGGCACGGTCCATCAACCCTTCGGGAAAGCCCTTCAGCCCTTCTCGGTCTAGTTCGATGACCCACGGACCCCCTTCGCCCTTGCGCTTCCATTCGAAATGCCGGCCAAGGTCGACGACAGCGCGATCGCGCTCTGCGAGCGTCACATCGATCAGCTGGCGGCGACCGTCGCGGAAGACCTCCAGGCTCACTTGATCTTCCGGTTCGTGCTTGCGCACCTGCTGGACCAGCTCCAGCGAGCGTTTCACCAACTCACCATCGACCGCGGTGATCACGTCGCCGACCTGCAAACCGGCCTTGGCCGCGGGGCTACCGTCGACCACCCGGTCCACCATGACTCCGGCATCTTCAGACTCGGCGAAATGAGCTCGCAATTCGGGAGTCAGGTTGGTCAGACCCACACCGAGGAACCCCTTGCCGAAGAGGCCAAGGGGATGGTCGCCGGAAAACAGGAAATTCCCTGGCTCGCCCGATTGAGCGAAGAAGGACAACCGTTTCATGGCCTTCTCTTCCTTAGATCCCTCTCCGGCCCATACCGGAATGGCGACGAGCAGGGACAGAGTGGCGACTAGCCACACGATAGAATTTTTCCGCATTTCGTTCTCCTCACTGCGTGTGTAGTGGGTTGTCTCAGTCTTGGTGGAGTTTGTTGCGCTAGTTGGGCCGGTAGGCCGCTGGTCGCACCGAGCCAGTGGGCCGTCTGCGAGCCACCGCGGCCAGGTCGACGACCAGATCCACGGACTCATCCCCGCCCAGGTAGAGCACCGGTCTAACAGCTTCCGTCTCGCGCCGAAACTGTTGAAGTTCAACGAGAATCGCCTGGCGTTCAGCCAGCAGCCGTTGGATCTTCAAGTCATGGCTGGTGGTGGCCCGGCGATCGTTTCTGGCGCTGGAGCCCACAGCCTCAGCCAGCCTGGCGTCGGGGCTCAGTTCAGTCTTCGCGGACTCGCCAGCAGAGGGTGTTGCCACCACCTCCACCGCTTGCGATCTCGATGCCCGAAGGTCCAAGAGGCGCGGCACCGCCACTGCTGTCAGCAGTGTGGTGGCCAGGGTGACGGCGGCCAAACCTAGATAAAACCGGGGTGTCGAGCGTCGTCCAGGGGACCGATCAGGAAGGCGAGCCATCAGCTCGCGAGTAAAACTAGCCCGCGACACCTCACGGGGCAACGCCTTGAGTGCTTGGCGGAGGGTATCGTCAGTGATCTTGCTCATGGTATCTCTCCAACAGCCGCGCCTGTTTCACTCCCGTGCCAATAAGGCTCGAGGCGTTCGCGCAGCCTCTGACGTGCCCGAAACAGCCGAGACTTGACCGTCCCTTCCCGACAATCGAGCAACGTCGCGATCTCGCGGTGGGGTAACTCTTCGATCTCGGAGAGCACCAGTACCGCTCTGTATTTCATCGG
>QIHU01000412.1 GCA_003231035.1 Acidobacteriota bacterium | reverse complement strand
CGCAAGGGCTCCGTTCCTCCAACATGCCTCCACAAACCGCCCCGAAGCGCTGAAACTCTTCTACCAGGCAAGGGGACTTGAGAACGAAGAAAAGATCGGAGCCCTCCAACATGCCGTCCGGCTGGATCCCCGGTTCGGTATCGCCTGGGCCGAGCTCTCCCAAGTCCTCGCCGGTCAAGGGAGGTACCAAGAGGCGTACGACGCAGCCAAGGTGGCCCACGACCTCGCCGAGGAATCGAGCCACCTTTCGAGCGACGAGCGTTGCATGATCCTCGGCACGTATCACTCCGCGCGATTCGACTACCGAGCAGCTCTCGACGGATACGGCGAGTGCATCAGCAAGGGAACCAAGAATCCCAACCTCTACCGACAAACCTCGCTGGCCCTCGAACGGCAAGACGAGCTACAGAAGGCGATCGGGAAGATCGAGCAAGCGATCGAGCGCGACCCCAGCACGCGAAACTACGTCCAGCTTGCGATTCTGCATGCCAAGAAAGGAGAACCTAGCAAGGCACTGGCCGCGATTGAGGCGGGTCGCGGCAACGACGAGGAGCCTTATCTGCTTTGGGGCGAAGGATTCGCCTACCTGGCCGGGAACGATCTCGACGCGGCGGAATCTCGTTTCAGGAAGATGACCGCCGCGGACGGCACCTACGAAAGCAACGCCGCCTTCTTCTTGGCGCAAGTGGCATTGATGAGAGGGAATCTGCCAAGCGCCATCGCCGCGATTCGAGCCGGAGGGCGGGCCAACGAACTGGGCCACTTCGAGGCCCGTGACGCCGACGCAATCGATCTGACAGCGCGAATTCTTCTGCTCCTCGCCGAGACGGATCCGACGAGAGCACAGGATTCCCGTTCGGAAGTTCTCCGACTCGCGAGACAACTGGCCAAGGCACCGAACCTGCCGCTCATGCTCAAGTGGTTGCGTTCCGCCGCCCTTCTCTTCGCCCGAGCCGGCGACGTCTATGGCTTTGAGGCAATCAACCAACGTATCGCCACCCTCTGCCGCGAGGAACGGCTGGACCACGACCTCGCGGTCGCGATCCAGGGCCAACTCCAGATCGAGCGGGCCATTCTGCGCCAGCAGGCTCTCCCCGACCTCACGCTTCTAGAAAACACCCTGCGGAAGTCCCGAGACCCCTTAACACTCGACACCGTCGCCCGCTACTGGCTTGCCCAAGACAATTGCGCCCAGGCGAGCGCTTACCTGGAAGAACTCGAAGGCAAGGCCGGCACGATCCTCCATGACCACCCGGCGACGTTGTTGATCGAGGCTGAGAACAACCTTCGAAGGTGCCGTGAAATGAAGTGATCGAATCACAAGTGGGAAAAACACACGGCACGGCTGTCTACCCGAAACAGTATCGCTGGGCACTCTCGGTGCCAAAATTTCCAATCAACTTTGGGAGAAGAAAATGGCAGATTTCTGGGCCACTGTGGGGAGAGCTGTTGTCGATGACACTTACTTCGGAACGATCCGAACCAAGGCAAGCGAGAGCTATCAAGCTCTAGCGGATTGGCTAGGCACGAGTGAATCGGACGGTGGAGGCCCCTTACGCCTGAGTCGGGCAGATGTCGGAGACCTGCAATACATTTTCACTCAGACCATCACAGCGGAGAGCGCCTTGATCTATTCAGCGGTGTCCCGCCCCCTTTCGGACATTACGCCCGCCGGTTTTCCGAACTTCAGCCGAACAGACCCAGCCTTGGCTATGGAGTCCATTGAATTTTGCGCGGTCCTCGGCCTCGCTACCCTCGACACGACTTATCATGATGAACTCCTCAAGGCTCTCGAAGACAAGAAGCTCGATGAGTTTCTCCTTCAGCCACCTGCCTTCTTTCCAGGCCCAAAGGGTGAGTACGTCCTCCGCCACTTGAACTCAGGAGAGCTCATCAAATGGAAGAAGGGGTGCGTTGACTTCGAGGAGGAGGCGTGGCGAAAGCCAGAGGGTGAAGCCAAAAAAAAGGGGACAGGAAGATGCAGCAGGGGCCAGCGAGTCAATGAGAAGGATGCAGAGGGGAAACTGACTTTGCTGAAGTACTTGCACCTATCCCAACCTGAATTGGACAGTCTCTTGGTGAAGTTCCCGCACGTAGCGGTCGCTCTCCTTGAGGACAACAAGCCGACGAATCCTGGCCTTCTCTTAGTCCCCTAGTAGGGGCATCTGGCTCGGAGTCGTTCTCCAAACAGGACTTCTTCTTGGAACCCGCCCTTGCCCATCGAGGGCGGCATTCCCGTCTTAGACCCCGTTCCCGATACTGCCCCGCGGATACCACTCAGCCCCTCACCCAATCCTCCACGGGGAGGTCTACCACCCGAGAGAACTCTCGCACGTTATGGGTCACCAGTGTCGCGGGCAGCGCCCGCGCATGGCCGGCAATCATGAGGTCATAGGCACCGATCGGAGTCCCTGCCCTAGCCAACTCCGCCCGGATCATCCCGGCCTCGCGGGCGGCGGATAGATCGAAGGGCAATACCTCCACATTCCGAAGAAAGGCCCGGATCACCGCGTTGAGCTTCTCGAAGCGTTCGCTCTTGCGCGCTCCGTACTCCAATTCGTAGGCGGTCACCGTCGACACTTTCAGCTCCCCAGGAGCGAATTGGCGGATCTTCTCCACCAGGCCTGGGAAAGTCCGCTTCATCGCATAACTGCACGTATCCGTGTCGAGCAGAAACACTAGAGCGACTCGCGCTCCTGCGGGGGCGGGCTCTCACCGATTTCGAAGTCATCAGGCAGCACCAACGACGGGTCATCGAAGAAACGGTCCCACCCCACCTCGCGCCGAGGCCGAAGAATCACGCTTCTCGATGGTCACCGCGTCAGTGTCGAAAGACAGCTCGACGGGAATTCGAACCGCTTGATTGCGGCCGTTGCGGAAGATCTTGGCGGTTGTTTCACTCATGGCTACAGTGTTGCGAACCAGGCATAGGCCATGAGCATAGGTCAAACTGGCGCAGGATGCAAGCTAGCAACAGGGCGCTGGCCCTGGGAGCCGTCTCCACCGCTGACTGCTAAGATGACGAATCATCGGTGCCCGCCGACCCTTCATCGACGCAGGAGCTTGGAACAGATGACCGGCAAACGAATGATCGCCCTCTTGACTTTGGTCCTCCTCGGCCTGGCTTTCTCGACCTTCCCAGCTCACGCTCAGGACGACTACGAAGCGGCCCTCGCCAGGGCCCATAAGCTGATGAAGGGCTACCGCGACCACGAAGCCGCCTTGGAGGCCTACCAGGCGGCTGAGGCGCTCACTGGTAGCCCCACTTTCGAACTGCTCAGTGGCGCCTCTGGCGCGGCGGTGGGGGTTCAGAATTACAAGCTGGCCACCGAGTACAGCCGGCGGGCGATTCCGGTGGCGCAAAGCGACGAGGAACGGGGCATGGCCTACACCCAACTCGCGGTGGCCATGATCGGCAGAGGCAATCTCTCCAAGCGGAAAACCAAAGCGGTCCTCGAGCCGTTGCACTCGGCAATCGAGAATCTGGGCAAGGAGGGCCGACTCGCCCGTTTCCTTTTGGGCAAGTTTCTGCTCAAGCTGGGACAGGACGAAGAAGGTAGCCAAATTCTCCGCGACCTGGTCGGCGACTACCCGGAACATCAGCTCGCTCCGGCGGCCACCGCCTTGCTCGATGACCCTCGCCGAACCCGCATGCGCATCCTGCCCGCCTTCGAGGCAGAGACCCTGGAAGGGCAGACGATCAGCGATAAGAGCCTGCGCGGCCAGGTGGTGTTGATCGATGTCTGGGCCACCTGGTGCGCACCCTGCCGCGCTTCGGTCCCCCACCTCAAGAAGTTGCACAAGCGGATGGAGGGCGAGGCGTTCACCCTTCTGGGCATCAGTGTCGACAAGAATGAGGAAAAGCTGCGCAACTACGTGACCAACTACGGCATGGCTTGGCCACAGTTCTGGGACGGCGAGCGCAGCCTTTCGGTCACTCGCCTACTCGCCAACAGCTACCCCACCTACATTGTGGTCGACCACGAGGGTGTTATTCGCTACACCACCAGCGGCTGGAGCGACCAGATTGGATCCACCCTCGATCTTAAGATTCGAACCGCGTTGAGGGCGGCGCGTAAGGCGGCCAAGAAGCTATGAGCCAATTCCGGCATCGCTGGCAACCGCGACGGAAGCGGTGGCTCCTGGCCCGCCTGACCACGCTGGCGGTCGGTTTCACCCTGCTGAGCCCCGCCGTGGTCAGCCTTGCGGCGGACAGCAAACCCGTGCAAGAAGAGCCCATCGTCTTGCCCCAAGCTGAGATCACCACCCTCGACGGCGACTCCCTCGGGGGCAACGATTTCGCCGGCAAAGCGGTGCTCTTCGACTTTTGGGCCACCTGGTGCAAGCCCTGCATCGAGGCCATCCCCCATCTCGGCGGGCTAGCCAAGACGTACACGGACAGCCCCTTCCAGCTGGTCAGCCTGAGTAGCGACCTCACGGAAGAGAAGGTCCGCAACTTCGTCGAGAGCCACGACATGGCCTGGCCGCAGGTGTGGGATCGCTCCAACCTCCTGGCCCGCGAGTTACGGATTGTGGGTTACCCGACCTACCTCCTTTTCGATCACCACGGCACGGAGATCTACCGGGTCACCGGCTGGGGGCCTGGGATCCAGTGGCAGCTGGACAAGAGGATCGCGGCGGCGGTGAAAGAGGCGGCACGAGAGACCGCGAAAGCGGGCGCCATCCAAACAGCACAGTAGGCCGAACTCGCGGTTCGCCCCGCCGGCACGGTTGTGCCTCATTCGCCGGCTTGCTACTCTGCCCCTCTCCGCCAAAGCTGGCCGTCGCTCGGGCGGCAACCAAAAGGGGTACGTTTGAAACGCTTCGAGGGGCTGGAAAAACTCACCGGCCGCACTCTATTCATCGACGACTTACCGCTCGAGAACTGCCTGTGGGGAGCCACGGTGCGCAGCCCCGCCGCCCGGGGAACGATTCGCCAAGTGCGCGTGCCCAACCATCTCGAAGGCTCGGGATTGGTTCTGGTCGATCATCGCGATCTCCCTGGCCCCAATGTGGTCAGTTTGATCACCGACGACTGGCCGATTCTCGCCGCGGAAACAGTGCGCCACCGCTATGAGCCGGTCATGCTGGTGGCCGCCGAGAGCCGCGCCGCCGCCCGGCGAGCCGCCGCCCAGATCGAGGTGGTCGTCGACCCCCTCCCGGCGGCGCTCGATTTCCGCCAAACACCGACGGCGGAACAGATCCAAGTGGGCGACGACAATGTCCTCAAGCAGCTCAAGATCGAACGCGGCGAGGTGGACGAAGCGCTGGCGGCGGCACCGATCGTGGTCGAAGGCGAGTACGAAACCGGGGCCCAGGAGCATGTCTACCTAGAGCCCCAGGGGATGGCCGCCTGGCTCGACGGCGAGGTGGTGGTGGTGCACGGCTCCCTGCAGTGCCCCTACTACGTGGAGAGCGCCTTGACCCGGGCCCTAGATCTGCCAGCGGAGCGGGTGCGGGTGATCCAGGCGGCGACCGGTGGGGGGTTCGGCGGTAAAGAGGACTTCCCTTCCATCGTCGCCATCCACGCCGCCCTCTTGGCGATCAAAGCGCAGCGACCGATCAAGCTGATTTACGATCGCGGCGAAGACATGGCGGCGACCACCAAACGCCATCCCGCGTGGATCCGCCATCGCACCGGCCTCAGCGAGGAGGGCCAGATCCTGGCCCACGACATCGAGGTGGTCTTGGACGGCGGCGCCTACGTCACCCTGTCGCCGGTGGTCTTGTCGCGCGGCATGATCCACGCCGCCGGCCCCTACGCCTGCGACCATGTGCGGATCCGCGGTCGCGCGATGATGACCAACTCGGTCCCCTTCGGCGCTTTCCGCGGCTTCGGCGCGCCGCAGACCCTCTTCGCCATCGAACGCCACATGGACGTGATCGCCAAGCAGATCGGAGTCGACCCCGTCAAGCTGCGCCGCCTGAACTTGCTCACCGATGGCCAGGCCACGGCCACTGGCCAAGTGATCGACGACGGCACCGACCGACAGCAAGTCTTGTCGCGGGCACTCGACCTCTCCCGTTTCACCTACAAGCGCAGCCAACACACCGCATTCAACGCCGAACACGCCTATCTGCGTCGGGGGATCGGCCTCGCCTGCTTCTTCCATGGCGCCGGCTTCACCGGGAGCGGAGAGCGAGCGATGAAGTCCCTGCTCCATGTCGCCGGCCTCGCCGATGGCCGGGTCGAGGTGCTGTCGGCCAGTACCGAGATCGGGCAGGGGACGACCACCATCTTCACCCAGATCGCCGCCGACCAGCTGCGACTGGACCCCGAACAAATCCTCATCGCCCAGCCGGACACCTGGCGGGTGCCCGACAACGGCCCCACCGTCGCCTCGCGCACCACCATGGTCGTCGGCCGGTTGATCGAGCGGGCCTGCGACAACTTGCGCGAGCGCGTCGGCCTGGATGCGGCGGCTACCGGCACCGAGCTGCAAGCGGCCCTCGTCGCCTGGCACGAGGAGCACCCCGACGAGGAGCTGCTCGGCTCCGCTCGCTACCAGCAGCCCCCCGGTATCGAGTGGGACGACGAAACCTATCGCGGCGACGCCTACAGCGCCTACGGCTGGGCTACCTACGTAGCCGAAGTGGAGGTCGACCTGCGCACCTACACCGCCCGCGTGATCGACTTTGTCGCCGTCCAAGAGATCGGCAAGGTGCTCAACGAGACCTTGGCCCGAGGTCAAATTCAAGGCGGCGTGGTGCAGGGAATCGGCTGGGCCTTGCTCGAAGAGTGCCGCTGGCAGGAGGGTGGGATGGCCAACCACCAGCTGACCAACTACATCATCCCGACCAGCGACGACGTGCCTTCGATCCGGGTCGCTTTTCTGGAGAATCCCTACCCCCACGGCGGCCAGGGTGCCAAAGGCATCGGCGAACTCCCGCTGGACGGCCCGGCACCGGCGATCTTCAACGCCGTGGCCGCCGCCACCGGCGTCGATCCGCGAGTCTTACCCTTGGTGCCTGAAAGGTTGATGGAGTTGATCGAGCAATGATCGAAGTCACCTTCACGCTCAACGGATCGCCCACCACGGTCCAAGTAGACGACACCGAACGGCTACTCGACACCCTGCGCGACCGCCTCGCTCTGCCCGGAACCAAGGAGGGCTGCGGCGAGGGCGAGTGCGGTTCCTGCACCGTCTACGTGGACGGACTGCCGGCCAATGCTTGCCTAATTCCAACTTTCCAGGTGAAAGGCCGCGGCGTCGAGACGGTCGAATCGCTCGATCCGGCACGGCTAGCACCGCTGCATGAAAGCGGCGCCACCCAGTGCGGCGCCTGTACCCCCGGCGTCGCCTTGACGGCGCTGTGGATCCTCGATCAACCCGAACTGCTCAAGACCCACAGCCTGCGCGAGTTGATGGCGGGCAATCTCTGCCGATGCACCGGTTACAACGGCATCATCGAAGGTATCCGCAAGGGGCTGACCGAACAGGCGGCGAGAGAGGGTCGAGACTAGATGGCGATCCACCAACCCTCGACTTTGAGCGAAGCCTGTGCGCTGCTCGCCACCCACAACCGGGGTTCGGACCGCGACCTGGCTCCCAGCCCCCTGGTTCCCATCGCCGGCGGCACCGACCTCTACACCCACTGGCCGCAACGCCCGGATGAGCACGCCAAGAGCTACCTCGATCTCTCGGGAATCGAGGAACTTCGTGCCGTGCGCTGGCGCAACGACTCGCTCACCTTGGGCGCGCTGGTCACTTATTGGCGGTTGATCCAGGACCGCACCTGCTGGAGTGCCCTGCCGATGCTGGTCCAGGCGGCGCGGCAGGTCGGCGCCGTCCAGATCCAGACCCGCGGCACCTGGGCCGGCAACATTGCCAACGCTTCCCCCGCCGCCGACGGCGTGCCGGTGATGATGGCTTACGACGCCGTCGTCGAGTTGGTTTCCAGTGAGGGCCGCGAGGAGATCCCGCTGGCCGACTTCTACCAGGGCTACAAACAGATGCGCATGCGGCCCGATCAGCTGATCCGCTCGATCCGCATCCCGCGCCGCTCCTTTCTCTTCCAACGTTTCGAGAAGGTCGGCTCGCGCAACGCCCAGGCGATCACCAAGGTCGGCGTGGCGATCGCCCGCTCGGGGGCGGGCTGGCGAGTGGTGGCCAACAGTGTCGCGCCGACGGTCTGCCGCTGCCCGACGATCGAGGCTCTACTGGATGACAAGGTCACGGTGCGCGGCCCCGACGACCTAGCGACAGCGCTCAGCCAGGACATCGCCCCCATCGACGACATTCGCTCCACCGCGCGCTACCGCCGACGCGTCCTTGCCCGTTTGCTTTACTTCGCCCTGCGCGAGAGCTGTTCCGCCTTCGAGTAGCCCATATACCCCTTCCGAACACCTTCCAAACACCTTCCAAACACCTTCCAACCTCGTCCACTTGCACAAACTTGAGAGAGCCGACCGCGATGAAGACCACCCTGAGCACGGCGAGCCTGCGCACCATCCTCAACGACCTCCGGCCCGCCCACCAGCAGTTCGCCGCCGCCTATCCCGGTGAGTCGACCGACCGCCAGCCGGTTCACACCGTCTACGGCGGCGCCCACCTGTTCAGCGCCACCACCGCCGCTCGCCTCGGCAGCCTGGCCGAGCGCTCCCTGGACCACTTCGCCGCCGACCCGGCCACCTTCGCCCAAGCCATCGCTCTCGAAGGGGACGAGCGCTTCGCCCAGACCCTCTACCAGCGGGTCCGCGCCAAACTCGCCGAGGAGGCGGTCGAGGATTTTCGGATCGATTTCGAGGACGGCTACGGCAACCGTCCCGACAGCGAGGAAGACGCCGTCGCCGTCGCCGCCGCCCAGGAGGTGGCCCGAGGGATGGAAGGGGCAACCCTGCCGCCGTTCATCGGCATTCGGATCAAACCTCTCAACGCCGAGCTGGAAAACCGCTCGGTGCGCACCTTGGACCTCTTTCTAACCGCCCTCGGAGCAGCGACCGGCGGCGCCCTGCCGTCAGGCTTCGTGGTCACCCTGCCCAAAGTGGTCGCGGGCGAGCAGGTCCGGGCACTGGCGCGACTTCTTGAAGAACTGGAGGCCAATGGCCCCTTCGCCGCGGGAAGTTTGAAGCTGGAGCTGATGGTCGAAACCCCGCAATCGCTCTTCGACCACGAGGGCCGCGCCCACTTACCGCGACTGGTGGCGGCGGCCGAAGGGCGTTGCGTGGCGGCCCACTTCGGGGTCTACGACTACACCGCCAGCCTGGCGATCACCGCCTCCCACCAAACGATGGACCACTTCGCCTGCGACGTGGCGCGCAACCTGATGCAGATCCAACTGGCCGGCACCCCGATCGCCCTTTCAGACGGCGCCACCAACGTGATGCCGGTGGTCGCCCACCGCGCGCCCAAGGAGGGACCGCCGTTGAGCGAAAGCCAGGTGCGCGAGAACTTCGAGAGCGTCCACCGCGGTTGGCGGCTCCATTTCGACCACGTCCGCCACTCGCTCGCCAACTCCTTCTACCAAGGCTGGGACCTGCACCCGGCCCAGCTACCCACCCGCTACGCCGCCCTCTTCTCCTTCTTCCTCGAAAGCCTCCCCGCCGCCTCCGCTCGGCTGAGTGCCTTCGTCGAAAAAGCGGCCCAGGCCAACCTAGTGGGCGACGTCTTCGACGACGCCGCCACCGGCCAGGGGCTGCTCAACTTCTTCCTGCGCGGCCTCAACTGCGGCGCCATCACCGTCGAAGAGGCCCGCGCCACCGGCCTCACCCTGGACGAGCTGCGCAGCCGATCCTTCCTCAAGATTCTGGCTGGGCGCTCCCTTTCCGTGGAAGAGTAGGAGCCACCTGCGCCGCTAGACGCCGCGGAGGTTAGCGCCCATGAGGTCAAAGAGGGAACGATGAGTAAGAGACCCCAAGACGGTCGCCACGGGAGTTCGGTTCGCGACTACATGGGAGGGCTCGGGCCCCGCGATCTGCCCAAGCTATGGAGCCGCGACTGGCAGCGCGCCTACGCAATTCTTACCCGTGAACAGAAGCAGCAGGAACCTGAGGGTGACTTGCGTCGCTTCTGGTTTCGAACCAAGACGCTCTTCTTTGCGCTTTCCTACAAGCTTTCACCACCGCGCAGAGTACTCTTCGCCTTTAGCCTCTTGCTCGCGGGCTTGGGCTGCCAGTTGCGGGACATCAAGATTCGTGGCGAGGTCATCGCCTTCTCGCAAGTTCCGACCTTCTTCCTGGCCAGTATCGCCGGGCTGGTCTTCCTCCTCATTCTGGAGCTGGCCGACCGCATCTTGGTGCGCGATGAGCTGGAGATCGCCCAGGAACTCCAACACGAGCTGCTGCCTCAAGAACCACCGCGAGTCGAAGGCTACAACTTCGCCTTCTCCTATCGCTCGGCCAACACGGTAGGTGGCGACTACTATCAGTTCATGCCGTTGCCAGACGGAGGCCGACGCCAGCGGTCACGGGATCGCGGCCGCGATGTTGATGGCGATCGGCCACGCGATTCTACGCCTCGCGGTCGACACCGATCCCGCGCCGGTCGCCGTCGCCACGATGATGAACCGGGCACTGACCGGGACCGGTGGCCCGCGCGCCTTCATGACCTTCTTCTACGGCGTTCTAGACCCCCAAAGCGGCCGTTTCCAGTACGTCTGCGCCGGCCACCCCTTCCCCTTCCTGAGACGCCGCGACGGCGAGATCCTAAAATTGGGAACCGGCGCCTACCCGCTGGGCTTGCGCCCCCAGGTGAAACTGAGCGAGGCCGAGGTCACGGTGCAACCTGGCGACACCCTCGTTCTCTTCACTGACGGGATCCCCGAAGCACTCGGCACCCAAGGCAGCGCCTTCGGCTTCGACCGCCTCCAAGCGCTGCTGGCGCAGCCCGGCTCACCCCAGGAAGTTCATGACCGCATCCTAGCTAGCCTCGCCCACTTCGAAGGGGATTCATCCCCCCTCGATGACCGTAGCTTGGTGGTGATTCGCAGGGATGGGTGAGAACTCAACCGGTCTCTTCGCAGGTAGGAAAGACCCTGAAGCCCAGATCCTTGTCGAGGGTCAGGAATGACAAGTCGGAGGGACTATCCGCGCAGCGGAGAGCGCACGCGACATGCCACAAGTCAGCTCCGCGCAAATAGCCCGCGGAGAGGGCAGTTTTGATCTCGCGACCCAACGATCCGGGCGGCGTCACCCACCGAATCCTGTTGAGAAGCGCCAACCCCGGCGCGCGGCCCTCCCGCCACAAAGCAGACCTCACTTCCGCTTCCAGAAGAGCAGCGGAGAGAAGGACTTCGACCTCGAGCAAGTGATCCACCAGCTGGTGAGCAGACTCCTCAACAAACTCGATAGCGACGACGACCGAGCTATCGATGTAGGCTTGCCTCACTCGTTGCGGTCCGCCAGAAACCGCGCCAAGGCACCGCGACTCGGCTTGCCCACCTTGATCGGTGCGTCGGGGTCTCTGGCAGGCTGAATCTCTCCGCGAGCCATCAATTCAGCGATGCGAGCCTCGGTACCGCCGCGAGCCTTCTTCAAAGGGCGAATCTCGGCAACCGGTTCTCCATGGTAAGAAACCTGCACCGTCATTCCCTCTCTCACCTGACGCAAGAGCTGGCTGAACTTGGCTTTCGCTTCGTAGGTCGAATAGGTGATCGGCATTGGATGAGGTCCTCACAGCAGTCATGGTGGACTTATACTAGTCAAACTAGTCCATCTTTGTCCAGTTTTCTCCGTTTTGCTCCATCTTGCCCAATCTTCGACCCAGCCTTCGACCAAAACAGCCACCCACTCCACCATCCCCCTACCGCGGCGTCGCGTCAGGCAAGCCGCCGTCCACCGGCAGGGTAGCGCCGGTGGTGGGGGTCTGGCGGGTGGCGAAGAAGAGGACGGCGTTGGCGACGTGGCGCGGGGTGATGCGGGCGGCGAGGAGGTTGCGCTGGCGGTAGTACTCCTCCAGTTCTTGTGGTGAGAGGCCGCGGGCACGCATGCGGTCGGGGCCGACCTCGGCCCACAGGCCGGAGCGGCGCTCGCCCTCGCCGAAGACAGCGTCGGGGGCGACCATGTTGACCCGCACGTCGAGCGGGGCCAGCTCCAGACTGGCGATGCGGGCCAGCTGGTGGGCGGCAGCCTTGGTGGCGCTGTAGGCGCCAAAGCGGGCGCCGGGGGCGAAGACGTTCTTGGTCGAGATCAAGACCACATCGCCGCCAGTGGCCTGGAGACGAAAATGGCGGGCCGCCTCCTTGAGCAGGAGGAGCGTTCCGTCGACATTGACCCGGGTCAGCCGTTGAAAATCGGCCGGTTCCAGCTCTTCGAGCGACGCTACGTGGGCCAGGCCGGCGTTGATCACCACCAGATCGACCCCCCCCCACCGCCGATTCACCGCCTCAAAGGCATTGCCGACCGCCGCTGGATCGGTCACATCGAGCCCTACCGCCATCACCTGGCCGGCAAAGCGCTCCGCCAGCTCTTCCGCCAAGCTATCGAGACGAGGCCCCGCGAGGTCGGTCACCGCCACCTGCGCTCCAGCCTCCAGTAAGCCTCGGGCAATGCCGGAGCCGATCGCGCCCGCCGCGCCGGTGATCAAGGCCACTCGGCCAGCGAGCGCTAGCAGGCGCCGCCCGCGCAGCTTGGCGTGCTGCTGCGGGCGGTATTCCATGGCGAAGAGATGCTCTTCGGCGAGCCCCTGGTAGCGGGCGCCCGAGGCGGCAAGCTGGGCCTTGGTGGCCAAGGTCTGGGCCGTGATGTCGCGGACGAGCGCCGCTTCCCGCCCATTCCCGCCGGCCACCACCGCCCCCAGGCCGGGAATCAACAGGACTCGCGGCTGGGGTGCGAACGGAGTCAGCCCCGCCAAGCGGTCGGAAAAGCGCTCGACGTAGCGTTCGTACTCCTCGCCGTAGGCGATCAACGCCGCTTCCAGCTGACTGCGAAAGAGCACGGCATCGTCCAACGCCGCATCGCTCAGCCAGAGCGGCAGCGGCCGGGTGCGAATCAGGTGATCGGCGGTCAAAGCTGGCGAAGAGAGAAGCTCACGCGCCTGGGGGGAGGCGAGGAGAGACAAGGTCGCCTCGTCCTGGATCGCATGCAAGACCACCCGGCGCCAAGGTTGATCAGGGTCTCCGCTCTCTGCCGCCAAGAGGCCGCGCACCACCGGCGCGAGGAGACTCCAACGCTCGCCGGCCTGGGTCACCGCCGCCTCGTCCCCTGCAACCGTGGGCGCCAGACGCGCCTCTTCGAGAAACGCTTCCGCCCGGCTGACCAACTCGACCATGCGCTGGTAGGACTCCCGCGCCGTCTCGCCCCAGGTCACCACGCCGTGGAACATCCACACCATCGCCGTGGCCTCGGGATGGCTCTCGACCGCCTCGGCGACGGCCCGCGCCAGCTCGATTCCCGGTGGCACGTAGGGCAACACCACCACCTCCGGCCCGAGGGCTCGGCCCACCACCGCCTCGCCGTCCGGTCGGTTGGTCAGGGCGAGGACGGCATCGGCGTGGCTGTGATCGACGAACTTGCCGGGGATCACCGCGTGCACCGGCGCCTCGATCGAGGGGGTGGGATCGTTGGGGTTGAGCAGCAAACTCCGCAGCACCGCCTCTTCCTCGAACCCCGAGGCCGCTTCGTCCCCCCTACCTGAGCCTACCCAAGCGCGCAAGCCGCCCAAGTCCACCGCAACGTGGCCCGCCGGCTCGAGGGTGGCTAGGTCATGGCCCGAGGCTTTGACCCAGAGGGTGGCGACCTGTGCGCCCAGCAGGTTCTTCGACGCCCCCTTGAGCGAGGTGTTGCCCCCGCCGTGTAAGACCAACCCCGGCTCCCCACCCAGCAAGCGACTGGTATGGGTGCGCTGGGCCAGCTCCTGGCCGTAGCGGTTCGCGTACTCCTCCTCCAAACGGTCGGCCTCGGATTTCGACCAGCGGTCACGCATTGGGCGGCTAGCCCTTCAGCTGTTGCAGCAGGTCGAAAGCCTCTTGGGGCGTGGCGTTGTCGTGCACCACCTTGCGCACCGCCTGGATCATCGCCGCCGGGTTGTCCGCCTGGAAAATGTTGCGTCCCATGTCGACCCCCGATGCGCCCTGCTGGACGGCGTTGTAGGCCATGGTGAGGGCGTCCAACTCCGGCTGCTTCTTACCCCCGGCGATGACGATCGGCACCGGGCAGGCGGCGGTCACCGTCTCGAAACCGGGCACGTAGTAGGTCTTGACGTAGGTCGCGCCGAGCTCGGCGCAAATGCGTGTGGCGAGGCGAATATAGCGCGCGTCGCGGGTCATCTCGCGACCGACGGCGGTGACCGCCAGGGTGGCGATGCCGTAGCGGTTACCAGCGTCGACCAGCCGGGTCAGGTTGTGGATCGACTTGGTTTCGTACTCGCCGCCGATGTAGACCTGCACCGCCATCGCCGCGGCATTCAAGCGAATCGCCTCTTCGATGGAGATCGCGATCTCCTCGTTGGAGAGCTCCTTGAGGATACTGGGGCCGCCGGTGGCGCGCAGCACGATCCCACGGTTGTAACTGGGGGGGATGGAAGTGCGCAGGATGCCTCGGGTGAGCATCAGGGTATCGGCGTAGCGGGCCAGCGGCACGATATCGAGGTCAATCCGTTCCAAGCCGCTCGTCGGTCCCTGGAAATACCCATGATCGAAGGCCAGCATCACGGTGCGACCGCTGGTCGGATCGAAGATGTTGGCCAGCCGGTTCTTGATCCCCCAATCGAGGTGCTCGCAACCCTTGAGGAAGAAGGGCTCGCTGCGGTGCGCGACCCCTACGTGAAATCTTGCGGCGTCTTGAATATCTTCGGCGTCTGCCATGGGAACTCCTCGAATTCTGGATTGGGTTGTGGTGGCCAGCAGGGTATCTCAGCTCCCCCGATAGGTCGAATAGCCGAACGGGGAGAGCAGCAATGGAACGTGATAGTGCTCTTGAGGATCGCCGACTTGGAAGACCACTTCGGCGTAGGGGTAGAAGGTCTCCACCCCGCACCGCTCCATGTAGGCGCCGATGTCGAAGCGCAGGCGATAGGTTCCGGCCTCGAGCGAGTAGTCCTCCGCCAGCAGCTGGCCCGCCCTGCCGTCGCGGTCCGTGGTGGCGTAAGCGATCCGTTGCCAGCCATCGGCGCCTTGGTAGGACAGGATCACCCGTACATCGCGCGCCGGTCGGCCACGGGCAATGTCCAAGATATGGGTGGTGATTGCGCTCATGCTCCTTCTCCTTACTGACGAGATCAAATCTCAGTGGACAATTTCTCAAGTCGCAGTCGGGTGATCTTGGCCTGTTCCGCCGCCGCCTGGGCCAACTCGGCCGCGGGGTCTTGCTCTAGCCGGCGTTCGAGCTCGGCGAGCATCTCCTCGCCGCTGAGGCCGCTAGCGCAGATCAAGAAAACGTGGCCGAACCGTTCGTCGTAGCGACGATTGAGTAGCGCCAAGCGATCTTGCACCAACGACGACGAGCCGGTCGCGCCGGCTTGCTCGTCCGCCGACCATGCGCGGGTTGCCGCCGGGCTGGCCGTGGCCTTGCGCTCGCCGATGCGGGGATGGTGCGAAAAGGCTTCGCGCCAGTCCTCTGGGCTCAGCCCCCGCCAGATCTCGTCCGCCGCGGCGAAAAGCGCCTCATTCGTCTTCCACGGGCGCCGCGCCACCATCCCTTCGACCCAACGCTGGGCACCGCAACAGCGGCTGAGCGCAGCCTCGACGCCCTCACGAGACAAGCCGTCGAGCCGCGTCGCCAGCTCATTCACTCCGTCTCCCTGCCCACCGCTCGCCCCAAGAGCCGCAATCGGCTGACCCCGCCGTCAGGAAAGATCCGCAAGCGAACATGGGTCAAGGGCTG
>QIHU01000797.1 GCA_003231035.1 Acidobacteriota bacterium | reverse complement strand
GCACGGACCGTGGGAGGGCACGAATCGGCCCATGGAGGAAAGCGGGCGTGATTGTCTGAAGAGCGAAGCGATGAGTTGCGCGACCGCCCGGAATGGGCCGACTCGTAGTGCACACATCTAGCCCGCAGCCGCTCGGCCACTGCGCGGGAGAGACGGACTCGAACCCCCAGCGGGCAGCGTCCATGGATCCACCCTTCGAAGTGACGGCGATTACCACCGCTCCACCAAGCCGCCCCCTCTACCGCATCGCTTCATGCCCGATTTCCGGGTGCTTCCTCACAAAATCCACCAACCGATCCACATAAGACCGAAAAGGCGGACAAACAATCCCACTCCCCTCCAGATCCGTCTGCGTCTCAAACGAAGTGTAGTGAGTAGGGTGAACAAAATAGTCCACCGAAGCAGCCGGAATCTTCATCAACGAGTAGACCCCAGGGACATACTCGATCATCGCCTTGGCCACCAGCTTGGGCAGTGGAATACGGATCACCGTGCGCTCGGTCGCCTCGGCGATCACTCGGGTGAGTTCGTCGACGGTCAGCGGGTCCGGGTCGGCCAGCCCAGTCCGCTCAGATAAGCGATGGCGTCGATCACAAAGTCCCGCGGCGCCAGATTGACCCGGGTGAGCTTGGGGTCGCCGACCATCGGCATCGTCGCCAGCCGGGGTTGGCGCAGGAGCCAGCGCATCACAAAGTAGGGGCCGTCGTACTTTTGCGTCTCGCCAGTGCGGCTATCGCCGACCACGATCGGCGGCCGTGGGCCATGCGCTCCTGGACGTCGACCTCCGCCAGGTACTTCGTTTCCTCGTAGTAGTTGTTGAACTCCTGCCCCTTGTCGAGGTCCGCCTCGGTGAAGATGCCAGGGTGGGTGCCGCTGACGTAACAGGTGCTGACGTAGTGGAAGCGGGTCAACTCTGGGCAGTTCTCGGCGAAGTCGAGCATGTGCCGGGTGCCGTCGACATTGATCCGCATGCCGACCCGTCGCGCCACGCTGAGATCGTAGATGGCCGCTAGGTGATAGATCTCCCCGATCGAGTGCCGTAGCTCGTCGGTGGCCGCGGGGTCGCGACCCAGCCCCAAGTCTGGGGCGGTGATGTCGCCCTCGATCAGCTCGATTCGGCCGGCTAGCTCCGGTTGTTCGGCAAGGATGGCTTCGACCTTGAGTCTCGACTCCTCGGCGAACTTGGCCTGGATGAGGCAGAGGGCATGGGAGTTCTCGGACCGAGCGAGGATTCGAGGGAGCAGTGCGGAGCCGAGGAAGCCGGGAAATCCGGTCAGGAAGATCGTGGACATGACAATGCCTCTCGCGGTTCGTTCATGGGACGCCGCAGATTGTAGCGGGTACGGCTAGTCGATGTCCGAGCTGGGCTCCCAGCGGTAGCGGCTCAGTGAGATGCGACCGCGTTCATCGAAGGCGATCCCCTCCGCTTCGAGCAGGTGGCGCTGGTAGTGCTCGGCGCCCTCATTGTCGCCCAGCTGTGATCTCGGACTGACTTCGCCGCGGGCGTTGATCACCCGCTGCCAGGGTACGTCGTTGCCTTCGGGCAACGCGTGCATCGCGTAACCGACTTGGCGGGCGCGGCCGGGAAGGCCGGCGAGTACGGCCACTTGGCCGTAGGTTGCCACCCTCCCGGCGGGAATCTGGCGCACGACTTCCCAGATCAGTGGGTAAGAGGAGCCGCGCGCCGTATCCGCCATCGAGTCTTCAGCCGTTGGAGGCTGCTCGCTGCTTGCGGTCGAGTTCTTCCATCCGCTTCATCAGCGCTTCGCGCCGCCGCCGAGCTTCGTCTTGGAAGTCCGTGTAGCTGACCATAGCTGACCATCTTGCCCTCTTGCACCAGGTAGACCTGGGGGAACTTCTGCACGTCGCCGGACTCGTCGAACTGGATCGGGCCGGTGGCTCCCTGGAAGTCGCGCAGGCTGCGCAGCCGTTGCCAGAAACGGTTGGGCGGATCGCCGCCGGCCTGCTTCAGACCCTCGCCGATGACCATCATGGCGTCGAAGCCGTGGGCGGCGAAGAGGCCCGGCGCCTCGCCGTACTGGTCGCGGTAGCGCTGGCTGAAGGCTTGGACGACGGGGTCGGTGCTGTCGGCTTCGAAGGCGACGCGGGTCAGGTAGATCCCGTCACCGCCGACCGTGGCGACCGATTGCGGGTCGGAGAAGGCGGAACTGGTGAGGAGTGCCCCTTTGAAACCGGCCTCGCGCAACGCGTTGATCAACTGCACGACTCCCGGTGCCAGGTCGGCGAGGTAGATGCCCTGCGGTTTGAGGGCGATCGCCTGGGCGGCGAGGGCGGCCCAGTCGGCCGAGCCTTGAGCGTAGCCGAGGGTCGCCAAGACCTCTCCGCCTTCGGATTCGAAGGAACTCTTGAAGAACCGCTGCACACTCGATCCGAACTCCGATTCGGCTCCGAGAATGGCCACCGTTTCGAGCTTGAGGTCTTGGACCGCGAACTTGGCCAGCCGGTTGCCTTCGTCGAAGTCCGAAGGGAAGACCCTGAAAAAGTAGCGACCTCCGGTCTTGGTGAGGTCCGGGTCGGAGGCGGAGGGCGAGATCAGCACCTTGTTGGCTTGCTCGGCGATGGGGACCATCAGCGCCGCCTCGGCGGACATGACGCCGCCGATGGCGGCGTAGCCGGTGCCGTCGAAGGCCTCTTGAAGGAGGCGCTGGGCGGTTTGTGGGTCGCTCGCGGTGTCTTGCCAATGCATATTCACCGCAGGCATCGCGGGGTCTTCTTGCAGCGTCTGCAAGGCGATCTCGACACCTCTGCGAATTTCCAAACCGTACGGGGACCATGCCCCGGTTTCAGGGACGATGACCGCCAACTCGATCTCTTGTGTGTCACTGGGGCAACCAGCGAAGATTCCGGCGGCGGCCACCAGAAATAGAACCCAACGTGGATTGATCCGACTCGTCACTGCAAAGACCTCCCTTAGTCGCACGATCCCTGCGCCGCTGCTTGGTCGGCGCGAAAGATCGGGAGTCTACCAGCCCTGGGGGTTCTAGTCAGACCGGTGGAGATCTAGTCAGGAGCTGGAGCAGCTTCGACGTCGACTCGGGCGTCATTGAAGCAGGCTCCGCCGGCAAGGTCGGTCAGCCGATCGGGTATCAAGGCGTTGGCGGTTGCGCCGTTGGCGGTGCTGTGGCTCCACAACCCCTTGGGCAGAAAAACGACACCGCGACGCAGGTGTTGACTGATCTGGAGAGCGCAACGCACCTCGCCGAGTTGGTTGAAGACCCGTACCGACGCACCGTGGGTGAGGCCGCGGGTTTTGGCGTCGTCGGGGTGCATGTCCAAGCCTTGTCCCGCGCCAACCGACTGGCCGAAGGTGGAGCTAATGGTGCGCGAGGTGGCGGGGGAGATGAGCGCTAGCGGATAGTGCTGGGTGGCCGGATCGGCTCTGTAGCTGTGCAGCCCCCCCGCGATCTCGCTGTCGAGATCGGCGGGGCAGAGGTGGATCTTGCCGTCCGCGGTGGCGGGCTGCAAGTCGACGAAGAGTCTGGGGGTTTTGCCCAAACTGGGGAAGGCGGTTCCCTCGGCGGCCAACTCGGCGGCGAGCTCTTCGCCCCGACCGCTGCTGTTGAGGGCGGCCTGCCGGAAGGCGTCGAGAGTGGTGGGGTCGCCGGGTTGTTCGAGTCCCAGACGGCGGACGAGATCGAGGAAAATCTCAGGGTTCGAGCGCGCCTCTCCGGGAGGAGTGGCCACCGGGTCGGTCACCTGCAAGATCATCGTGCCGTAGCCGCGCTGCAATTCCGCCTGCTCGAGCATTGCGGTGGCGGGCAAGAGCACGTCGGCCCATTGGCAAGTGTCGGTGTGCACCGGGTCGATGACGACGGTAAACAGCTCCTCGCGGGCCAGGCCACGCCGCAGTCGCTCCTGGTCGGGCAGGGTCATCAGCGGGTTGTGGTTGTAGATGACCACGGCTTGGATCGGTGGGCCGGTCTCGTAAGGCGCTTCGCCGAGCAGCGCCCTCCCGGTCTGGTTCATGTTGATGCGGCGAGTGGCGACGATGGGGGCGGCCACCGCGGCCTCGGTGCTCAGATCGAAGGCGGCGGCATTGCTCATCGTGTAGCCGCCTCCGCGTGGGCCGAACTTACCGGCAATGGCCGGTAGGCTGAGGATGGCGGCGATCGCCGAGCCGCCGTTGCGGTTGCGTTCGACACCGTACCCGCAGCGCACGATGGCCGGAGAGGCGGCGGCCCACAGATCGGTGAAGCGGGCGATTTGTTCCGCCTCGATTTCGGCCTCGGCGGCCGCTTTTTCCAAGGTCCACGGCTGGGCTCGGCGGCGCAGTTCATCGACACCGGTCGCATGCTGGGCTAGGAAGTCAAGATCGGCTTGGCCGGTCTCGAAAAGTTGCCGGATCACCGCCAGAGCGACCGGCAAGTCGGTTCCGGGGCGCAGGGGAAGGTGCAGGTCGGCCTGGCGGGCCAGGGGAATCTCTAGCGGGTCGACCACCACCAGTTGACCACCTTGAGCGAGGGCTTGGCGAATGAAGGGCATCTGGTGGATCCCCGAAACCGAAGGGTTCGATCCCCAGACCACGATCAGCTTGGAATGGACGTAGTCCTGCGGGGCTACACCAGGGATACGGCCGTAGAGGCCGAGGACGGCGCGACTGGACGGTGCGGCACAGACCGTTTGATCGAGCCTCGACGCACCGAGCCGGCGAAAGAGGCGGGCATCGGTGGTGTCTTGGCTGAGCACCCCGTTGGAACCCCCGTAGGAGAGCGGCAGGATGGCCTCGCCGCCGTGCTCCTGGACGACTCGTTGGAGGTTGGCGGCGACCTGGTCGAGGGCCTCGTCCCAGCTAACCCGGCGAAATTTCCCCTCACCCTTGGTGCCGTCGCGTAGCTGCGGGTGGAGCAGCCGGTGCTCGCCGTAGAGGTGGCGCGGCAGGTGGCGAACTTTGGAACAGATGAAGCCGCCGGTGACCGGATTGCGGTGGTCCCCTTCGACCCGTACGACCCGACCCCCTTCGGTGTGGACTTCGAGCGAGCAGGCGTCCGGGCAGTCGAGCGGGCAGAAACTTTGGGCGACTTTCGGCATGGGCCAAGTATGGCGCTTTTCCGCGCTGAGAGGGAAGAGCTAGCTAAACCGTGCCGCATAAATCGGCGGTAGGTGGTGCGAGATGGCCTGCCAACTCTCGCCCCGGTCTTGGCTGCTCCACAGGTTGCCGGTGGTCGACCCCATCACCAGCTCCTCGCCGTCGCTGGCGACGTCGAGGGCATGGCGGAAGACCAAGTCGTAGCCGTGCTCCTGGGGTAGACCCGCGCGCAAGACTTCAAAACTTTCGCCACCGTCGCCGGTGCGCGCGACCACCACCTGGCCGGCGACCGGAATGCGGTGCTCATCCTTGACCGCGGGGACGAACCAGGCCGTTGCCGGGTCGTTGGGAGCCACCGCGGTGGCGAAGCCGAAGACCGAAGGGGCGACGTTGGGGACCTCGCTCCAGCTGTTGCCGCCATCGGTGCTGCGAAAGACCCCGTTGTGGTGGCTGGCCCAGAGGTGGTCGGGGTCGCCCGCGCAGCGCACCACTCGGTGCGGATCCTGAATGGTGGGATCGTGCCGCCTTTCGGGTGGCATGTACTCGGCGAACATCCCTTCGCTGGTCAGGCGCCAGTTGTCGCCGCCGTCCTCGGTCTGCCAAACGCCGCCGCAGGAGACGGCGACCAGCACCCGGTCGCTGTCGCGCGGATCGACGCAGATCGAATGAATGCCGGGGTGATCGTAGCCGCCTCCGAACCAGTTGGCCCGCTCCGGCCGGTCCCACAGCGAACGCACGAGATGCCAGCTGTCGCCGCGATCGTCCGAGCGGAAGAGGCCGCCCGGCAAGGTCCCCGCCCACAGCCTTCCCGGTTGGTCGACGCCGCCGGCCTCCAGAGCCCAGATCTGGTCGAGGCTCCACGGGGTGGTCTCGTCGCTCTCTTCGGGCTTGTCCGGGTAGAGCGGGGTGGCGCACTCCTCCCAGTGAGCACCACCATCGCTGGAGCGTTGAAACTTGACCCCGAAGTGGCCGTGGCGCAAGGCGGCATAGAGGAGGCCGTCGCGCCCATCGCGCAGCACCATGGTCACCGATTCGGCCAGAAAGGCGGTACCGTCGATCCGCCAGTTGCCGTCCGCGGCCCGCTGCAACAGGAACAGACCCTTGCGGGTGGCGACATCCAGGTGGGTTGTGGGGCTCATCGTTTCCTCCATGGTGGTGGCTGTAGAGAGTGTGCTGTGAAGAGAGCTAGCCGCCCGAGAGGGCTTGCATGACGTAGAGCTCGGAATCGGACCCCAGGGTGGTTTCCAAACCATCCTTGGAGCTGAGTTGGCGGCCGTCGACGAAGGCGACCACATGTTTGCGCAACTCACCCTGGTCGTCGAGGAGATATCCGCGCAGCCGCGGATTCTTGGCGAAGACCTCGCGCAACACATGGCGCACCGATCCCGCCGCGACCTCGGCGGTCGGGCAGGAAAGGTGGCGCTCCAGATTGGGAGTGAAAACGACGCTGGCCATGGATTGAGATTTCCCTAGTCTGTCTCGGTCTCGTCTGTCTCGGTCTCGGCTTCGTCCGAGGCTGCGCTCGCGGGGCTTTCATCGACCCCTTTGAGGTAGCGATCGAGGAAGGCCAGGATCTGGCGGTTCCCCCGTTCTTGGTTGGCTTTCTTGCGGAAGCCGTGGCCTTCGTCGGGGAAGATGATGTACTCGACGGGCACGTTGTTGGCCTTGAGCTTGGCCACGATCTCGTCCGACTCGCTCTGTAGCACTCTGGGATCGTTGGCCCCTTGCAGAACCATCAATGGCTTGACGATGTTGTCAGCATGGAAGAGAGGCGAGATGCTACGCAGATAGTCTTCGTCTTCCTCCGGGTTACCCATCTCGGCGTAGAGCGCTTCGCGGGCCGCTTCCCACCACGGCGGAATGTTGCGCATGGTGCGCAGCCAGTTGGTGACTCCGAAGATGTCGACACCGACCTCGAAGGCCTCCGGCTCGAAGGCGAGGGCGGCCACCACCATGAAACCGCCGTAGCTGCCGCCGATGATGCCGATGCGTTCGGGGTCGACCCAGCCGGTGTCGATCAACATCTGCTTGCTAGCCACGCAGTCGCCCAGGTCGCCCTTGCCGTGGTTGCGATCGTCCATCTGGAAGAAGGTCTTACCGTAGCCGCTGCTGCCTCGGTTGTTGATCGCGAACAGGGCGTAGCCGTGGTTGACCAGGTACTGGCGCAGAGCGCTGTAGCCGATGCGGCTTTGTCCTCCCGGTCCGCCGTGCACCCACACCAGAGCCGGCACCTTGTTCTCGGCGCTGGCGCCGTGCGGTTTCATCAGCAAGCCGGGGATCTCCACGCCGTCGAAGGAGGCGAAGCGAACGACCTCCTCGCGGACCAAGTCGTCGGCGTCGATGGCCGCGTTGAGCGACTGGGTGAGCCGCTTCGGTGTGCTGCCGTCGAGGTTGTAGAGGTACAAATCCCGCGGTCGCCGGCTGGAGCTGGCATAGAAGGACATCAGGCTGGAGTCGTCGTTGAAGGTGACGCCTGCGATGTTAAGCCCGGTCAGCTCGGGGAGTGAAACGGCGGTGAATTCGGGCATCTTAAACAGGCGTAACTCGGTGCGCGCGTCATCGTTGATTCCGGCTGTCAGATACTGGCCATCGTGGGAGAACTCGGCGAACCCCAGGTCCCAACTGGGGCGCAAGACCTCGCTGTGCTCGCCGGACTCCAAGTCGTAGCGCATCAGGTACTGGAACTCAGAATCCTTGTCGGTGGTGTAGAGCAAGGACTTACCGTCCGGGTAAAAGTCTTGGAAGTTGTTCGAGACATCGCCTTCATGGGGGGTGATCACCCGACTTTCTTGGCTCTCTAGATCGTGCAGAAGGATGTTGCTGTCGGCGCGGGTGCGCCGCTTGGTGAGGGCGAGATAGCGCTTGTCCGAGGAAATGCCACCCATCGCGAGTCCCTCGTTGTCTTCGTGGACCGGGGTGATGGCGAAGTCCTCGACGGAGACCTCGAAGAGGTCGAAGTACCGGGGATCGCGTTCATTGGTGACCATGAAGAAAGATCGTCGATCCGAGGCCCAGCCGGCAAAGGCCGCCTTGAGCTTGCTGTCGGGCTCGGCGCCGGGGGTGAGATCGATCACGCTGCCGTCCAGGTTACGCACGTAGAGGTGGTCCAGTTCGTTGCCGCCGTGGTCGCTCAGGTAGAGAAATCGCTCATCGTCGGGGAGGTAGCCGACCACCCGGATCGACTCTTTCGAGGTTGTCAAGGCGGTCATCTCGCCGCTCCCTGCATCGACCGCGTAAGCGTTCAGAACACCGCTCGCATCACTGCTCACCAGCACCTTGCTGTTGTCCGGCGAGAACGAAGCGCCGAAGACGGCGGTGGTCCCGAGAAACTCCTCGATCGAGTAGGTGGCGGCCACGTGCGTCGCGGCCTCCGACTCCGGTGGAGCCCCCTGCGAGCAGGCCGCGAGCAAGACCGAGATGACGAGCAGGGCGCAAGGTCCGCCGCGTTGAGGAGCAATTCGGTGACGCATGATTCTTCTCCTTAGTTGCGCCTAGTGTAGCGCTACACCCTTGGACCGCTAGTAACCGGTCAATTCCAGGTAGCCGTCACCTGAAACTTTGTGACCTCGGTGGCTCCCATCGACGGCAACCGCGCCCTCCCAGTAGCGCAAGCTGTGGCGCATCTCTTGATCCTCGAGCATGGGGCGCACATGCAGTTCCAGACCGTGCGCCGGGGCCCGCAACCTCCAGCTCACGGGATAGCGAGCGCCGCTGGCTGGACTGGTCCAGCGGTCGAGAACCTCGCAAGAGAGCTCGCCCTGGGCAAGGGGGATGCGGCCTCCGTCGGGGTCGATCAGCACCGCGTCGCTGGCCGGATCGATGGTGCCGTCGGCGCGGCGCATTCGGTAGATCATCAAGTCGAAACCGTCGTCCAGCTGGAGCGAAAACCAGTCCCAACCCACCTGATTCTCGGCCAGCGCGCTGGTGCTCCATTCGCGGTCCATCCAGGCTCTGCCTGCGACCTCGTAGCTCCTGGCGCCGATGTGGATTTCACCTGAAGCGGCTAGGCGGGTGAAGGAGTAGTAGTACGAGGCGTTGCCGGGACTGGCGCTCTTGTGGCTGAGCCCGTGGTCGCCGTGTAAGACATGGGGCTTGCCTGGGCGCAGCGTCAGGTCGAGCCCCACGCCCTCTTGAGCTGCCTGCAAGCGCAGCTCGGGCAGGGCGAAGCGGGTGGGGCGGGTGGCCCGTGCCGACCAATCCTCGAGCCAGACCCGGAACGGGTCGGCCTCGGCGCCCGCGAGTTGAACCACCGGTCGCGCGAAGCGCTCGAAGCTGTGGAAGCTCTCCTCCTCGATGTCGGTGATCGCCAGGTGGGCCATGTAGATCTCGTCCGTTGCCCAAGCGGAGGTGCGGGGCGGTGGTTCTTCGCTACCACTTTCCGCCAGCGGCGCCAAGCGCTGGCGGAAGAAGGTCACCTGAAAGCCGAACCGCCGGCCCTCGGGGAGCTGGCGCAGGTTGCCGGTGAAGTA
>QIHU01000184.1 GCA_003231035.1 Acidobacteriota bacterium | reverse complement strand
CCGGCCGAGGAGTGGCGGCAGATTTACCATGCCGTGTGGCGCTACTTCCGCGACTTCTTCTACGTCGAGAACATGCACGGCTACGACTGGGAGGCGCTGCGCGAGCAGTACGAGCCTCTACTGGAACACGTCGAGCACCGCTCCGACTTGTCGTACATCTTGACCGAGATGATCTCTGAGCTGTCCACCTCTCACTCCTACATCACCGGCGGTGACTTCGAGACCCCCGACCGCCCCAACGCGGCACTGCTCGGGGCTCGCTTCACCCTCGACACAACCAACAACCGCTACCAAATCGCCCAGATCATGCCAGGCGACAACGCCGAAGCCAACTACCGCTCGCCGTTGACCGAAGTCGGCGTCAACATTGCCGTCGGCGACTACCTGCTAGCGATCAACGGCGAGGAGCTGAGCGGGGACGACAACCCCTACCGGCTGCTGCGCCATGCCGGCGCCGCGGCGGTCGAATTGACCGTCAACGCCAAGCCCACCCTCGAAGGCTCACGGCGAGTGAGTGTCGAGGCGATCGACAGCGAGGACGACCTACTCTACTGGTCCTGGATCGAAGGCAACCGCAGCTATGTCGAGGAGCGCAGCGGCGGCCGCCTCGGCTACCTGCACATCCCCGACATGGGCGCGGCCGGGATCCGTGAGTTCATCAAACATTTCTACTCCCAGGTGCGCAAAGAGGGTCTAGTGATCGATGTGCGCTCCAACGGCGGTGGCAACGTCAGCCAGATGATCCTGGAACGGCTCACCCGCAAGCTCCTGATGATCGACTTCGAACGCAACGTCGAAGGTCCCGAGACCTACCCGGCGGTGGTCTTCCCCGGCCATCTGGTCTGCCTGCTCGACGAAGACACCGCCTCCGATGGCGATCAGTTCGCCTATGTCTTCCGCGAAGCCGGCCTCGGGCCGTTGATCGGTAAGAGGTCCTGGGGCGGAGTGGTCGGTATCTACGGCGGCCCGCCGCTGATGGACGGCGGCGGGGTGAGCATCCCCGAAGCCGGGAGCACCAATCCCGAAGGCGAGTGGGTGATGGAAGGTTACGGCGTCGCCCCCGACATCGAGGTCGACAACGACCCGGCCGAGGTGATCAAGGGCCGCGATCAACAGCTGGAGAAGGGGGTGGACGTCCTTTTGGCTAAAATCGATGCCGAACCCCGCGAATTGCCACAGCGCCCCGCGGCCCCCGTGAAGACACCCTAAGGAGATCACTATGGCCAACCCGCGAAATACCACACTTCGGTCCGCCTTCTCGGCGTTGGCCCTCCTCGCGCCCCTGTTTCTGTCGCCGTTGGGCGCCCAGGACTTCTCGCGCGACAAGTTCCGCCAACTCGAAGAGCTGCTGCCCACCGCCAACGCTTACCGCACCGCTTCCGGCGCGCCCGGCCACGGCTACTGGCAGCAGCGTGCCGACTACCGGATTGACGTCGAACTCGACGACGAGCGCCAGCGCATCACCGGCTCGGAAGTGGTGACCTACTTCAACCGCTCGCCGGACACGCTGAGCTACCTGTGGCTGCAACTCGACCCCAACCTGTGGGCACAGGATGCCGACGGCCGGGCGGTGCCGCGCGAACCCGATTTCGAGAAATTCGGCTACCGTACTTTGCGCCGCATGCTCCTGCTGGAAAAGTTCGCCGGTGGCATCACGATCGAGGCGGTGCGCGACGGCGAGGGTGCCCCGTTGCCCTACACCATCGTCAAGACGATGATGCGCATCGATCTACCGCGGCCCCTCGCCGCCGGTGAGCAGCTGACCTTCGAGGTCGACTGGTGGTTCACCGTCAACGACGCCGACGACATTGGCGGCCGTAGCGGCTGGGAGTACTTCAAAGAAGATGGCAACTACCTCTACGAGATCGCCCAGTGGTACCCCCACCTCGCCGCCTACACCGACGTCAACGGCTGGATGCACAAGCAGTTTCTCGGCCGCGGCGAGTTCACCCTGGAGTTGGGCGACTACGAAGTGAACATCACCGTCCCCGACGACCACATCGTCGCCGCCACCGGAGTGTTGCAGAACCCGGAAGAGGTGCTCACCCAGGCCCAGCGGCTGCGCCTCAACGAGGCCAAGACGGCCAAGACGCCGCTCTTCATCGTCACTCCCGAAGAGGCGGCGGGCAACCAGGCCACTCCCGCCCACGGTAAGAAAACCTGGCGTTTCCACGCCGAGAACGTCCGCGACTTCGCCTTCGCCTCGTCGCGCAAGTTTATTTGGGACGCGCAAGGTCACACCGTTGGCAACAATCCCGTACTCGCCATGTCCTTCTATCCCAATGAGGGCGAGCCGCTGTGGAGCCGCTACTCCACCCACGCCATCATCCACACCCTGAACGTCTACTCGCGCTACACCTTCGACTATCCCTACCCGGTGGCGATCTCGGTCAACGGGCCGGTCGGGGGGATGGAATACCCGATGATCTGCTTCAACGGGCCCCGTCCCGAGAAGGACAAGACTTACCGCGAGCGCACCAAGTACGGCTTGATCTCGGTGATCATCCACGAGGTCGGCCACAACTACTTCCCGATGATCGTCAACTCGGACGAGCGCCAGTGGACTTGGATGGACGAGGGGCTCAACACCTTCCTGCAAACGCTCAGCGAAGCGGAATGGGAAGAGGACTACCCCTCACGCCGCGGCAAACCGCAGGCGATCGCCGAATACATGACCAGCGAAAACCAAGTGCCGATCATGACCAACTCGGAGTCCCTTCTCCAGTTCGGCAACAATGCCTACGCCAAACCGGCGACCGCCCTGCACATCCTGCGCGAGTCGATCCTCGGCCGCGAACTCTTCGACTTCGCCTTCCAAGAGTACGCTCGGCGCTGGAAGTTCAAGCGGCCCATGCCGGCCGACTTCTTCCGCACCATGGAGGACGCCTCTGGCATCGACCTCGATTGGTTCTGGCGCGGCTGGTTCTACACCACCGACCACGTGGACATCGCCCTCAACGACGTGCACCAGTTCGAGCTCGACAGCCGCGACCCCGAGATCGACAAAGCCAAGGATCGGCGAGAGGACGAAGACGAGCCCGAGACCCTCGGCGAACAACGCAACAAGACCCTACCCAAACGGGTCGACCAGTACGAAGAGCTCAAGGATTTCTACAATCGCTACGACGAATTCGACGTCACCCCGCAAGACCGCGAAGAGTACGAGAAGCTGCTGGAGAAGCTGAAGGAAGAAGACGAGGGCGACGAATACCTGCTCAAGACCGAGCGCAACTTCTTCCTCATCGAGCTCGAGAACCTCGGTGGTCTGGTGATGCCGGTCATCCTGGAGATCGAATACACCGACGGCAGCCGCGAAGAACTGCGCCTGCCGGCCGAGATCTGGCGCTACGACCCCGAGCAGACCTCCAAGCTGATCATGACCCAAAAAGTCATCGCCTCGATCACCCTCGACCCCCACCGAGAAACCGCCGACGCAAACATCGACAACAATCACTGGCCCCGCAAACCGATCAAGTCTCGCTTCCAGCTCTTCAAACGCAAGCACGGACCCAACCCGATGAAGGCAGCCCAGGAGGCTGAGGAAAAGGCCGCTGAAGAGGCCGCGGAGAAGGGCAAGAAGACGAAAAAGAAGAAGCCCAGCGGACCACGTCGGTGAACTTGCGGCGAAGTGGTTGGCTGGTCTGGGTCTGGGTTGCCCTCTGGACTTGCCCGGCCTTCGCCCACCCGTACCACGCCAGCCTGAGCGAGGCCGAGTACAACTCCGAGAGTGGCAGCCTCGAAGTCGCCCTCAAGGTACTCACTCAAGATCTAGAGCGAGCCCTGACCCACCACTTCGGCAAAAAGAAGATTCCGCCCTTGGAAGAGGCCGACCGCCAGATCGCCAGCTACCTCGCCACGGTCTTCCGCCTCCAGTGCCCGAACCTCTCACCTCCTACGCTGACCTGGGTCGGCAAGGAAATCGAAGTCAAAGAAACCTGGCTCTACTTCGAGTTCCCGCTAGCCACCGGCCTCGAAGGCTGCACCCTCGAAAACCGCTTCCTCTTCGCCCAAGAGCCCACCCAAATCAACACCCTCCAACTCAAAGCCGGCGGCCACGGCGTGACGGTGAACCTCAGCCGAGAGCAACCGGGGTATCGGGTGGGGGGAACGGACTGAGGACACCAGCTGTCTGGTGGGTTACGGCGTGACCGTGTTGTCGGCGGCGACGGTGAACGCCAAGCCGGGCTCGGTCCCGTTGCCGGGAGTCCCAACAATGTTCGTCAACAAGACGCCGTTGGCGAAGACGTTCCGCGTACTGGCGCCGTTCGGGTCGACGTCGCAGCCATTCGGATCGCTGATGCGCACGCTCTGACGACTTTCCACGGGAACGTCGGTGAAGGTGATCTCGAAACGATCCGGGGGAAACGGCGGGAGGGGCACCGCGGTGAACCCCTGCCAGCCAGGATGAATGTGGGTCGGGCTGGCCCCATTGACGCAGTTCGGAAACTGAGCGCGCGTCGCCGGATCAATCGCCGTGGCGGCCTGGTAGGTGAAGGTGACCGTGGCCGGCAGGTTCGGCGCGTTGGGAGCACTGGGTGCACTGCTGCCGCCGCCGCAAGCGATCACGAAAACGACCACGACCCAGAGAGCCGCGACAGCGGCGCGATGCGCGTTCTTGTCCATTCTAGACCCCTCAACGTTGCGTCATCCTTCCAGAATTCCGCGGATTGCCACTCAACTCCAAGATGGCCGGCTAGCCGAAAAGGCTGGGCCGTACTCCGTGACCACCACCAAGTTGAGCCAGATCGAGCATCTTCTCCTTGAGGACCCGACTTCCACCGGGGTCCTCTCGGCTACACTGCGGGAGCAATCCGCCGCATCGCTGAGGAGGGTCCCATGGCAACTCGTTCAACTCCCGTCGCCCGCTCTTTGGGCAGACTGCTGGCCGGGATCCTCGCGCTGAGTGTGCTGGGCTGCGGTGGTCCGCCCAACACCGCCCGGCCCTCCGCCGAGATCCACCGCGACCACTACGGCGCGCCCCACATCTTCAGCTCCACCGATCAAGGCGTCCTCTTCGGCATGGCTTGGGCCTTGGCCGAAGACGACTGGCGACTGATCGAAGAGAACTACATTCGCGCCCTTGGCCGCGCTGCCGAAGTCTTCGGCGAAGAGGCCGTGGCCGACGATTGGCTGGCGCGTTGTCTGGAGATCCCGCGTCTTTCGCGGGCCGAGTACGAACGCGCGCCAGCTGGCATGCGCGGCCTTCTCGATGCGTTCGCGGCTGGTCTCAACAGCTACGTTGCGGCGCATCCCGAGGTGCCGAGGCGGCTGCTTGCGAAAATCGAACCCTGGTATCCGCTGGCACTCATCCGGTTCAAGTACTACCAGATGGAGTTCCTCGGCAACGCGGGCTTGCGGCGCGAGCACACGAAGCCGCTGCTTCGCCAAGAGCTGCCCGAAGACTACTGGTCGCGCGGCGACGCGCGGCAACGGGTCGCCAACCCTCTCGCCTCGCCTCCGTTGTCGTTGCGGAGAGCCCAAACTCAATTCTCTGAAGGTCCTCCGGGGCGTTTCGAGGAGCGTTCGCTCGGTTCAAACCAGTGGGCGGTAGCGCCATCGCGCACGGTGGACGGCCACGCCATGCTCTTGATCAATCCGCACCAGCGATTTTTCGGTGTGCAGCGCTACGCCGAAGTGCATTTGCACAGCGACCAAGGGCTGGTCTTCTCCGGCCTTACGGGTTTTGGCTTCTTGCTGCCTTACATGGGCAACAACGAGCAGCTAGGCTGGGCCTACACGGACAACTACGCCGATATCGGTGATCTCTACTTCGAACGGTTCGACGATCTGGAGAACCCACTTCGCTACCGCTACGGCGACGGCCATCGCGAAGCCGAGAGCTGGCGGGAAATCTTGCGGGTACAAACCCCGGCGGGCGTTGAAGAGCGTCGCTTCCGATTCTGGAAAACTCACCATGGCCCGATCGTAGGGGTGGACTCGGAGGGCCGACCGCTAGCCGCCAGACTGGCTCGGTTGGAGGCGGGTGGCTGGTTCGCGCAGTGGGAAGCGATGATTCGCTCGCGCACGATGATCGAGTTTCGCACCGCGCTTTCGCGACTGAGCGTGGCCTACATGAACGTGATGTACGCCGACTCCGCGGGTAACATTGGTTACCTCTACGGCTCCGCCGTGCCCCGGCGCGACCTCGCTTTCGCCTGGAGTGAGCCGGTTGACGGCAGCGACCCGCGAACCGAATGGAACGGTTTTCACTCTCTGGAGGAGCTACCCCAACTGTTCAACCCGGAGTCGGGATACTTGGTCAACACCAACTCCTCTCCCCTCTCCGTGACCCGGGGCGTCGCCTACACAAAGAAAGACTTTCCGGCCTACATGATCGGTGGTGAAGAGGACAACCCGCGCTCCCGCAGCTCACGCCGCCTGCTCGAAGCGAGCGAGCGGATCACCTTTGACGATTTTCTGCGCTTGGCTTGGGACACGCGACTGAGCGCGGCCGACGATGTGGTACCCGCTCTCGAAAAGGAGTGGCGGCGACTACGGCAAGCGCCACCAGGGGAGGTGCCGGCGGCGCTTCGTGAGGGAAGCGGCGACCGCGCGGCGCTCGCCGACGCGGTGGCACGCCTGGCCAAATGGGATCGCCAGACCAGCCTGGATTCAGTGGCCACCTCACTCTTCGTGGTGGCCTCTCAGCACTGGCGCCAAGGTCAGCGCGCCGGTGATTCTTCACCTTACCTCTACCTGGAATCGCTCGCGGCTGGGATCCAAGAGCTAGAGGAGAGCTGGGGGACTCACAAGGTTGCGTGGGGTGAGCTCAATCGGCTACAACGGCCGACACCGCCGGACCCCGATCACTTCAGCGACCAGTTGCCGAGCCTGGCGATTGCCGGAGCACCGGGGCGGCTGGGCTCGATCTTCACCTTCCACTCCTTCCCCGCGGGCGAGAGCGGCCGGCGTTACGGATTCCATGGTAATTCCTTCGTCAAGGCGGTCGAATTCGCGCCGCGAGTACGCGGCCGTTCCATCTTGGTCTTCGGCCAAAGCGGCGACCCGGAGTCGCCGCACTACTTCGACCAGGCACAGCTCTACGCACGCCGGCAGTTCAAGCCGGCTTGGTTCACCCGTGCGGAAGTCGAGGCGAATGCCGCGCGGTCCTACACAGTGCCGGGCATCTACCCAGTGCCGGGCATCTACCAATCGGCTAGACCCAGATAGCTACCCACCCGGGTCCCCCACGGATCTGGACGTGCGCATTTCCCCCATCCAGCTTCTCGCGACTCGGACGCGCGCGGCTGGCGCGGAGGGTGGCAGAGCTGCCGTAGGGCAACACGGCAAAGTTCTTTGTCGACCTTCGCGGCTCTTTCTCGAAGAAGAAGAGTAGAAAGGAGAGCATCGCCCCTTCGGCGGTCCATACGAGCCATGAACAGAGTTCTTGTAACGGTCTTAATCCTCATCGGAGGCCTTCACAGTTTCGAGCTAGCGACGGCCTCGAGCGCCAGAAACAGCCCCCAAGATCTACCCTCTGGACTTCTCGACTCGGTCTCGCGGTTCCAATCCGAGGCCCATCCAAGGCGACCCAGAGTCGACCATGGTCCAGCGTTCGAGGATGCATCGGCTCTGCTGAACTGGGAGCGTGTCGACGATTCGCTTACCGTCCACCTCGGGGGTGCCGCTTGGCTGGATATACGACGATGACGGCGACCTTGACCTGTACTTGGTCAACGCGCCCGGAGGCGACAACGCTCTCATGCGCAACGATGGGGGG
>QIHU01000210.1 GCA_003231035.1 Acidobacteriota bacterium | reverse complement strand
TGATACAGGGTGTAGCGCAGCGCCGAGGCGAGCAGGTGGCGTTCTAGGGTCACCCCCAGATGCGAAGAGGGCGCCAACGGCCCCGGCATCATTAGCGCCCGACTGAAGCGCACGAGGGTGCTCATCGTCGCCAGAAAGCGACCGTGAAGAGAGCCGCGATGGAGTAGACTTCCAGCCGACCGAGCCACATTAGTAAGACCATCACTAACTTCTCCAAAGCGAAGTTGGCGCTAGGCCCTACCTGATCGAGGCCAGGACCCACGTTGCCCAGGGTGGCGATCGCCGCCGTCGCCGCGGTCACCAAACTGCGATCGCCCGCGGCCAGCAGGAGGGTTCCCGCCCCCCAGCTGGCCACGAAGAGAACGAGAAAACCCACCACACTGCGCACCACCGACTCCGGTACTCGCTTGCCGCCAACCAGGATCGAGATCACCGTGCTTGGCGAGAAGCCGAGACGCACTTCGCGCAATGCCGCCTTGAAACCAATCGCCACCCGCATCACTTTGATCGAGCCCGAGGTCGACCCGGCACAGCCCCCGATGAACATCAGCAGAATCAAGATCAACTGCGAGACTTTGGGCCAGTAGCTGAAATCGGTGGTGGCGAAACCGGTGGTGGTCATGATCGAAGTCGTCTGAAAGCTGGCGTCGAGCAAGGCCCGCGGCAGGCTGTAGTCCAGGGTTCCCCGCAGGCTCCCAAGCCACAGATCCCAGGTCATCACCACCACGGCAATCGCCATGATCGCTAGGTAGATCCGAAACTCGGCATCGCGCAGAAGGTTCCAACCACGCCGCCTGCGCAAGCCGTAGTACAGCGAGAAATTACCGCCAGCCAAGATCATGAAAATCAGGATCACCAGATGAACCACGGGCGGGAAGGCACCGATCGAGTCGGCATGGGGCGAAAAGCCTCCCGTCGACAAGGTGGTGAAAGTGTGGCTCAGGGCATCGTAGAGACTCAGCCCGCAGAGCAGCAGAAGAAGAGTCTCGGCGACAGTGAACAGGAGGTAGAGGCGAAAGAGGACCATAGCGGTATCTTTGATCCGCGGCTTCAATCCCTCGGCGGTGGGGCCAGGTACTTCCAGCTTGTACAGAAAGCGCGCCCCGGGCCCCAACTCCGGCAACAGAGCCACAAACAGAACGATGATCCCGATGCCGCCCAACCACTGGGTGAACCCGCGCCAGAAGAGGATCCCTCGACTGGCGGCTTCGATATCCAGCAACACTGTCGCTCCCGTGGTGGTGAAGCCCGAGGCGGCCTCAAAGAGGGCATCGACCGGCGAGGTGAGCGTCCCTGTCAGCAGGTAGGGCACCGCGCCGCACAGAGAAGCCAGGACCCAGCCCCCGACGACGATCAAGGTCCCTTCGCGACGATAGACCTGGCCGGCGGAGCCGGCCCAAGTCAACGCCAGTCCAACCACCAGAGTAAGGGCGGAGGAGAAGAGGAAAGCACTCACTGTCGCCAGCTCGCCGTAGAAGAGGCTGCACAACGCCGGGATCAACTGCGCCCCAGCCAGCAAGAGCAATAGCCGACCCACCGACCGCAGCACCGGCCTTAGGTTCATGGCAGGCTTCCGGCCATCGCGCCAAAGCCAAGAACGTCACCCCTCATGAGCTGCTCGGGTCCGGGAACAGAAGTTGCACCGTCGGCATCTCCTCTTCCTTGACGAAGAGGATCACCAAATCGCCCACTTCCAGACGATCGCCACCGCTGGGCACAAAGACCTTGGTGCCCCGCACCACGGTGCCGACGATCAAGCCACGCGGCGGGCTGATCTCGGCCAAGGTCGCCCCCGCCACCGGACTGGCCGCGAACAGCCGCCTCTCCACCACCTGCGCCGCGCCGTGCGACAGTGAGACGATATTGGCGCTGAAGCCATTCTTGATGTATTGGTGAATCCACTCGTTGGCCAAGCTGCGCGGCGAAAAGACACTCTTCAAGCCGAGCCGGCGCCAAAGCGCTGAGGTCTCCGTGCGCTGGACCATGGCGATGACCTGACCGACCCCGAGCTCTTGCGCGAGCAGACAGGCCAGCACATCGGCCTCGTCATTGCCCAGCAAGGCAACAAAGGTACGAGCGTCGCCGACTCTCTCGGCCTGGAGCAAGGCCAGGTCAGTGGCGTCGCCGTGCAGAACCTCGAAGCGCGGAAAGCGCGCCGCCAGCTCTTCGGCCCGCGAGCGATCGCGCTCGATCATCGTCACCTTGGCCTTCAGGTGCTCCAGCGCGCGGGCCACCGTACGTCCCGTCTGGCCACCGCCTGCAATGACGATCTTGCCCAGATCCTCCGGTCGGTCGCTGACCATGCCCTCAAACTGGCTGATCACATGAGCTTTGCCGAGGATCAAGGCGTCGTCGCCGGGCTGCGGCCGGTCTTCGCCGGAGGGGATGATCAAGTCGCCACCGCGAAACAGGGCCACCACCAGGCTGTGGCGGGGCAGCTCCACATCTTTGAGCGCCCGCCGGGTCAACAGGGATTCCGCCTCCAGATGCAGTTTGCGCAGCTGAACCCGGCCGCCGGCATAGGTTTCCACCGCCATCGTGTTGTGGCCCCGGATCTGATTTAGGATCCGGCTGGTGGTCAACATCTGAGTCGACAACACGAGGTCGGCACGGAAGTGCTCCTCGTAGATGTGGCGCTGCTCGAAGATCCCCTCGGCGCTGCTGACTCTCACAACGCTGCGCCGCGCACCGAGCTGCTTGGCCAGCAGCGAGGCCACCAGGTTGGCGTTGTCGTTGGACGAGACGGCGATGAACAGGTCGCAGTCGCCAACCCCCGCCTCTTCGAGCACCGAATAGTGACCTCCGTCGCCCGCCACCAGAAGCACGTCGAGCTCTTCAGACACCCGCAGTTGGCGCCCCGGATCGCGCTCGATCACGGTCACGTTGTTGCCCTCGTTCGCGAGCACGCGGGCCAGGTGATAGCCGACCTCGCCGGCCCCCATAACGACATAGCGTTGTGCTTCCATAGCTCGGGCGCATTATCCACCATTGAGGCCGGCCGGTGAATCGATCCGCGTCGATAAATTCCTATCTCCCAACGTCCATGCCGCACCGCGTCTTGACTCCGCTTTCAGCCACCGCGAGACTGTCCACACGTATACCGTTGTAGGTGTCGCGGTGCCATGCTCTTGTCTGGGGACTCTTGCTGGCCTTCGCAAGCTCTATCCGGCCCTCACCCTCCAGAGGCGGCCGGTCATCCGTAACTTCGCCAGGGAGAAACCCATGACTCCAAAAAGATCCATCCTCGCCTTCGCTTTTTGCTTCCTTCTGACTGGCGCGGCAATGGCACAGGAGGCCGGCCAGATTGAAGGTCAGGTCACCGATACCGACGGTAAGGGACTGAGCAACGTCGTGGTCGGTGTGCAGGAGGCCGACTTGGTCTCGATCACCGACGCGAACGGCGCCTACCGTATCGCGGCCGTCCCGGCGGGGACCTACACCCTGACCTTCACCTCCGGCGACAACGCCGATCTGCAAGAGAACGTCACCGTCACCGCGGGTCAGACCACGACCGGTGACTTCACCGCCGATTGGGATCTCTCGTTCCTCGATTCGATCACCGTTTTCTCCGCCTCCCGCCGGGCTGAGAAAATCACCGAAGCACCGGCGGCGGTCACCGTGATCACCGCGGAGCAGATCGAGCGCGAGGCCTCGCACGGCCAGCTGCCGAAGCTCCTCGAGTTCACCCCGGGCGCGGAAGTGACCCAGAGCGGCGTCTACGACTACAACTTCAACACCCGTGGCTTCAACAGTTCGCTCAACCGCCGGGTGGCGACGCTGATCGATGGCCGCGATGTTTCAGTACCTTTCCTCGGCGCTCAGGAGTGGGCGGCGATCGGCTTCCCGCTCGACGATCTGGCCAACATCGAACTGGTGCGCGGTCCGAGCGCCGCGCTCTACGGCTCCAACGCCTCCAGTGGCGTGCTCAACATGACCACCAAGAACCCGCGCTACAACCAGGGCGGCACCTTCCGGGTGGCGGCGGGTGAACTGTCCACCTTGAACGCCGACTTGCGCTGGGCCGGCGATATCGGCAACGGCTGGTACTACAAGCTGGTCGGCGGGGTGCGCACCTCGGGCGACTTCACCGTCTCGCGCAACGGTTCCGCGGAGTATGCAGTCCCCTGTTCGGCGACGGGGCAGACCGACTGTTTGCCGCAGGAACGAGCCCGCCTCAACCCGGAGAACGACAATCAGATCTCCTTCGGCGGCCTACGCTTCGACAAGGACCTTGGCAACGGCAAGCTGCTGACCCTGGAAGGCGGTCAGGCGCAGGTCGAGGGCCCCGTCTTCCAGACCGGTATCGGCCGCGTTCAGCTGGCCGACATCGGTCGCCCCTGGGCGCGGGTCAACTTCTTCACCCCCCACTGGAACGTCCTCGCCTTCTACAACAGCCGCGACGCTTCGGATCAAACGGCGCTCGCCTCCGGTAACCGCTTGGTCCTCGACACCTCGAACATCCAGATCGAGGTGCAGACCAACTGGGAGCTCGGCGACAAAGCGCGGATCGTGGCCGGCGGTTCCTATTCGGAAGACGACATCGACTCCTTGGATCCGGCGACCGGCCGCCAAACTCTGATGTTCCAAGCCGTCGAGGGCGACTTCACCGCCGCCTACGCGCAAGTGGATTGGGAGCTGACCGACAAGGTCAAGCTGGTGCTCGCCGGGCGCTGGGACGACAGCTCGCTGCACGACTCGCAGTTCTCGCCCAAGGCCTCCGTGGTCGCCGCCCTCAACCCGAACCACACCCTGCGCTTCACCTACAACGAAGCCTTCCAGGTAGCCAACTACTCGGAGTTCTTCCTCCAAGCGGCGGTCGCCGCGCCGTTGAACTTGTCGCCCTTCGAAGGGTTCTGCGCCCCGTTCGGCGTCTCCTGCGGCTTTGGATCAGGAGCGACGCCGATTCTCGCCGTCGGTAACGAGAGTCTCGAGGTCGAAGAAACCGAGACCTTCGAGATCGGTTACACCGGTATCTTCAACAACAAGGCCTTCTTGACCATCGACTACTACAGCAGCGCAAACTCCAACTTCATCACCGATCTGATCCCCCAGCTCGGCACTGGGCTCGGCCGGGTCAACTCCAACTTCGGCCCTTACGCACCGCCCTCCGCCTTGCCGGCACCGGCCGCCGCCGGCTTGTTGGCAGCACTGCGAGGCGCCCTAGGAGGGAGCTTCTTCATCTTGAGCAACAACCTCGACGGCACGCCGATCCTCACCGCCGTCTCCTACGCCAACTTCGGCGAAGTGGATACCCAGGGCATCGACCTCGGGCTCAACTACTACATCGACAACCACTGGAACCTGTCGTTGTCGTACTCGTGGTTCGATTTCGACATCAAGAGCGGCGATCCTGCCCTAGAAAACATCCTGATTCCCAACACCCCCGAGGGCAAGGCGAGCTTCGGCATCAGCTACGTCCATCCCAAGTGGGACCTCGGTCTGTCCGGCCGCTGGGTGGACACCTTCCGTTGGGCGGTCGGTCCGTTCCAGGGCGATGTCGAGTCCTACACGACCTTCGACCTCAACGGCAACTATCGGATCAACGACAGCTGGTCGGTTGGCGTCAACATCTCTAACGCCTTCGACGACAAGCACTATCAGTCCTTCGGCGGCGACCTGCTCGCCCGGCGGGCGCTCGGTAACGTAGCGTTCACCTGGTAGAACTCAACCCTCCTCGGCGGTGGCACCACCGCCGAGGACCGCTTTCGCATTGACAGCCCACGGCCCCTAGCCATACACTCGCGCCCGCTTCTTTCCGACGGGGCGTAGCGCAGCCTGGTAGCGCACCTGCCTTGGGCGCAGGGGGTCCCCAGTTCAAATCTGGGCGCCCCGACCACCGCACCTCGAGGCGGTGTTCGGATGAGCGGATCGGCAACCGGCTGCCTGTAGCTCAGCTGGATAGAGCAGCGGCCTTCTAAGCCGACGGTCGGGGGTTCGAGTCCCTCCAGGCAGGCCAAATTCTGATGCCTTGATGCAGAGTCGGAAGAAAGACATTGAGCGCGCTTAGCTCAGCTGGATAGAGCGACGGCCTCCGGAGCCGTAGGTCAGGGGTTCGAATCCCTTAGCGCGCACCATTTCTTCCCTCTTCCACCGAGTGACCCCAGGGTGACCGGTGTATCCAAAGAGGTACAGGTGTGCCGTATCGGCACGCCGTGGACCTCTCGCGCGCGTCGCGACGAGGGCCGAGGTTGCCAGCGAGGTTGGCACCGACCTTGCCTTGCAAGATCCCGCAGCCTTGATCGATCTTCGCTCCTCCACCGCGGAAGGACCGCTCGCGATGCAACCACAGATTTCGCTTCGCCGCCCCAGACTGACCCTCCTGGCGGCGGTTACGCTACTGCTCCTCGCCGCCACCTCGGCGGCTGGCGAGGAGAGTTCGCCCCAGTTCCTGATCGAAACCATCACCTTCGATCAGACCGACACCGTCTCCGCCGATATTCTCCTCGCCGAATCCCGGCTCAGCGCAGGTCGCTCTTACACCGAGTCCCAGCTGCGCGATGGGATCCACCGACTCGTCCGGCTACCGCTGATACTCAACGCCAAGCCGCACTTGCGCAAGGGGAGCGCGCCGGGCCACTACGACTTGGTCATCGAAGTTCTCGAGACCCGGCGCTGGTTCTTCGGGGTCGACCTCGATTTCACCCGCTGGAGCGAGCCGGTTTCCGTGGATCGGCTAGCCACCACCACCCACACCCGCTCGGCCTTTTTCACCGTCGGCCGCCGATTTTCGGTCGGCCGGAACGGCATCTTTTTCCTCGCTGCGGGCGGTGAGGAGGGCACCCTCCAGGCTGGCTACACCCGCTACGACCTCTTCGGTCGCGGGGGTCTCTTGGCCTTCAGCCTCGGAGCCAGCGACTGCAACGACGACCTCGTCCTCCAGCCCACTGGGAGTGGGGCGGGGGGCGGGGTCTCATTCGACGGGGTTGGCGCCAACGACCGGACGGTGACCCTCCAAGAAGGTTGTGCCACCACCATCTTCGATCTCGGCCTCGACCCGAGCTATAGCAGTTGGAGTGTGCTCGCCGAGAGCCAGCGCGCCCGTATTCAGTGGGTGATCCCGTTGCGCGGTAACCAGTCGCTACGCCTGGCGGCCCTGCGCAACGGCAGCCAGGAAGGGCTGCGCCGCCGAGCCCTCACCCCCTCCGCCGACCGTTTCTGGATCTACCGAGACCTCGAAGAGTGGCGCCTCGACGCCGACTGGGTGATCAACTCGGTCGATGACCCTGTGTTCCCCAATGCTGGGCGCATTATCGAGGCCGGGTTGGAACTGCACACGTTACAAGCGGATCTGACTCCGGTAGTGCTCTCCGTACCCCAGGGATCCACCCCGTTTCGCGCCAGCTCGCGCCAGCTGAGCTTGGATGTCTCCGCAGCCCAGTACTGGCCACTGGGCCAGCAGGGTACCGCTTCGGTCACTCTAGGCGCACTCGTCGGCCGTTCCTCCATTGAGAACTTGCCCTTCGACAGCCCTCCGATCGCAACGTCTAGTAACCTCTCGCTGAATCCGGTCGATACGGTCAACGGAGACCTCGATGTGGTGAGCGCCACCGTAACCCTGGGCTACTCCCGCTTCTTGCGCCAGACTCTGGCGCGACGCCACTGGCGCCAACTGCGTTGGGAGAGCCAGTTCGAAGCCTTCTACAGCGCCACTTCGCCCGACTTCGAAGAACGATCCAATCCCCAACGCGGCTTCCGCCTGGCCACCGGCTTCGTCTACCGCACTTCCTGGGGATTGCTGCGCTTCAACCTCAGCTATCTGGACGTGGCCAGCTCCTGATGCACCGGTGGCTCCTCCCCTGGGCAGCGCTCTGCCTTCTCGCGACGCTCAGCCTTTTCGCAACGATCAGCGCCGCGGCTGGCACGGAGGATAGCCCTACGCCCCACTGGGCGATAGACCCCGACGGCTACCTGACGATGAGTCGGTTCCCCTCTCTGTTGGACAACGCAAGGATCGAGGATCACCTGAAATCCGG
>QIHU01000436.1 GCA_003231035.1 Acidobacteriota bacterium | reverse complement strand
ATGAAGGCGGCGGTCGCCCAGCTGGAACCCCACATGGACCGCACCCAGAGCGCGGCGCGCGGCAAGGTGCTGTTGGCGACGGTCAAGGGCGACGTCCACGACATCGGCAAGAACCTGGTGGACATCATCCTTTCCAACAACGGCTATACCGTCGTCAACCTGGGAATCAAGGTGCCCAGCGAGCAATTGATCCAAGGGGTACGCGAACACCAGCCGGACGTGATCGGCCTCTCCGGTCTGTTGGTCAAGAGTGCTCAACAGATGGTGTTGACGGCTGGGGACCTAGCCGCCGTGGGCATCGATACGCCGTTGTTGGTCGGTGGTGCCGCGCTCACCCGTCGCTTCACCCATCGCAAGATTGCTGGTGCTTACAGTGGCCTGTGCACCTACGCCAAAGATGCGATGAACGGCCTGGCTCTGGTCGAGCGCATCACTTCAGACGCCAAGCGGCCGGCCCTCATCGAAGAGGTGGCGGCGCTCGTCGAAGCGGACAAGGTGGTGGCCGAGCCACCCCGGGCGACGGTGAGCAAAGCCGGTACCCAGCCCAGCTCCAAGGTTCGCCGGGAGCTGTCGGTACCGCCACCGCCGGACCTCGATCGCCATGTCGAGGAACTCGATCCTAGAGAGGTGTGGAGCTACCTCAACCCACAGATGCTCTACGGCAAACACCTGGGCCTGGGAGGCTCGATCCGTGCTCTCACAGAGCGCCAGGACCCGAAGCTGGTCAAACTGGAAGCGATGGTCACGGCGCTGCAAGCGGAGCTCCTGGAGGAAGAGGCGATGCCGGTGCGCGCCGTCTGGCGCTTCTTCCCGGCCCGCGCCGAAGGCAACCGACTGAGCCTCTACGAACCCTCCGCCAACGGGTCGGGGCCGGTCGCTGCCTGGGAGCTTCCCCGGCAAGCCAAGGCGGACGGCCTCTGCTTGGTGGACTACCTCCTTGCCGACGATCACCTGGCACTTTTCGTGACCACCGCTGGCCGTGACCTGCGCGGGCAGGTGGAGCGGCTCAAGGAGGCCGGCGAGTACCTGAAGAGCCACACCCTGGCTGCCTTGGCGCTAGAGACGGCCGAAGCGGCCGCGGAGCTCGTCCACGCTCGTTTACGCACCTTGTGGGGCTTCCCGGATCCGCCCGACCTGCCTCGCCAGCGGCTTTTCGGCGGCCACTACCATGGCAAACGCTTCAGCTTTGGCTACCCGGCCTGCCCCGACCTTGCCGGTCAACGTCAACTATTCACGGTGCTTCAGCCGGGCGAGATTGGAGTGGAACTCACCGAGGGGGACATGATGGACCCGGAAGCGAGTGTCTCGGCTCTGGTTTTTCACCACCCGGACGCGCGGTACTTTGGCGTTTAGACTGTTTGAGTTCTGAGTGCGGGGAGACTGCCGCGGCGCAGGAAGACGCCGCGGGAAAGGTCGGTGGATCTCAGGGGGCGACGACGCGGAAGGGGTAGCTCGCCAAGGGTTCGGCGGCGGTGGAACCGGCCTCGAAGAATTGAACACGGTGAATGCCGGGCTCCAACTCGGCGTTGGCGGGTAGGGTGACGTTGTAGAAGCTGTGGCTGGGCACCGGTCCTTCGACCTGGTACACCACGGCGCCATTGGCGTCCACGATCCGCACCCGCTTGGCCCGGTCGGTGGCGTAGGCGGGAGTACCGTCCTCAGTACGCGGTAGGGGAAACGACAGGAAGACCTCCACCGTTCCCACCGTCACCCTGGGAAGGGTCTCTTCTCCGCGGTAGACGCTCGTCTGGGCCAAGTCGACGGTCAACGCTCCAGCCCGGGCTTGCACCTCGCCGCCCCGATTTCCGCTGCTCAGCCAACCGGTAAGGGCGATGAGGCACAAAAGGCTCGCGGCAATGGCGGTGATTCGCCAACGCTGTACGGCGGAATTGTCGTTGCCCGGCCTCATCGGCACCGAGGTTAAACTCTGTTTTTCTTCGGACTGTTCAGACCACTCGAGCGCTCCCTTGCTCTGCATGACCAGCTCGAAGAGCTCGGCATCCCGCGGCGAGTGCTCAAGGTGCTCCGCGAGGATTTCGCGAGCAAAGTCGGGCGTCTCGTCACCCCAAGCGTGGTCCACCAAGGTCTCCCCGGGCACGCGGGCGTTGAAGATTCTTGCGGTGGCTCGGGTCTCTTCCAGAGCCTGGCGGCACTCCGCGGAGCTGGCTAGGTGCTGCTCGACCTCGCCTCGCTCCTCTGCCCCAAGGGTCCCGTTGAGGTACCAGGGCAATAGCTCGATAGCTTTTTGTGTATCCATTTTGTTCTCACCTCCGGCTAGTGTAGGCGGAGAAAGTGGCTCAACGTTACTTACTGTTTTGGGGCGAGTTCGTCCCGTGCCGCGGTGGCCCGTTTCCGGCAGCGCAAGACGCGTACCCGAAGGGCCCCCTCGGAGACGTCGAGCGCTTCGCTCATCTCTCGGTAGCTAAGCCCGTTGAGGATCATTTGCCACATCTTTTTGCACTCCTCCGGCATCTGGGAGAGGACCCGCAGCAGGAGATCTTTGGTCTCACCGCGTCCGGCCGCCACTTGCGCTAGCCGCCGAGGTTCATCGCCCCATTGGTCGACCTTCTCGATCTCCTCCCACTGCACGCGAGTATGGGCCCGAATCTTGTCGACGCAAGCGTTGTTGGTGACCCGCCAGAGGTAGGTCTTGAGGCTCGACTCGCCACGGAAGCGCTTGCCCTGGAGCAGCCGCATGGTCTCTAGACGAACGTCCTGCAACAAATCCTCCCAGCGATCGCCCAGCCGGCGGCGAAAGGGCCACGCCGCCTGCTGCACCCAGCCATCGATGGCCTTGATCGCCACGCTGTCGCCAGCTAGAAAGCCGTCAATGAGTTCCGCTTCGCCCGCTCGCACTGCCACAATCCTCCTCAAGAGTACCGCCGCGCCTCGCCAATCTCAGAGCTGGGATCGAGCGGCGGACCGAAATCGAGTCCGCTGACAAGAGGTGGATTGGAAGCGCTGGCTGATGGTGCCGGAGCACGGGGGCGAAGTCAACTCGGGCAGTGCTCGGTTGATCGTGGAGAAAGGGGAAGGTGTAACTCTTCATAGGCTCCAAGTTCTCCTGGTGGCGGGGTAGACTTCACTCTAATGAACCTCAAGTCTGGCTGGCTCTTCTTGGTGGTGCTCTCGCTTCTGGCGGGAGTGGTGGGCGGTTGCGGGCTGGACGGCGAGAAGGGTGGTGAATCCGCACTAGCGCTGATCGAGGCGCAGCCGCTGTACTTGCCGCTGGAGGTGGCCGCGAGGAAGGTCGAGCCCGACGAAACGGGCTCGATTCGGCTGGCCGTGGGAGAGCCGCTGGAGGCACGGCTGACTGGCGGGGAGGTACATCGCTTCGCGTTGCCTGAGCATGCCGCGGGCAAGGAGCACTTTGTGGTTGCCCTTCTCGATCAGCGTGGGATTGACTTGGTCCTCAAACTGGTGAATGAGAGCGACCAAGTCGTGTCCGAAGCCGATAGCTACAACGTAGATCAAGGGATAGAGCTGTTGGAATCACAGGTTCCGCGAGACCCGCCCTCGTTTCTTGTGGTGCAGTCCTTGGAGCCGACAGCGAGAACTGGGAGCTATCGCATCGAACTCCTTCAGTGGCTCCAGCCGACGGTTAGGCAACGCCGCATAGCCTCGGCGCTGCCTAAGATCTGGAATGAAATCGATCTTTGCTATCAGACGGGGCGGAAGGAAAGCGCCGGAGCCGCGGAGAAGGCCCGTCGGCATTGCGAAGCTGCTGTCCGCTTGTCCGAAGAGCTGGACTATGACCATGGCGCGGGCTGGGCCTACTATCTCTTGGGAGAGCAAGCTCACGGTCGCGGAAAACTGGCGGTCTCCGTGGATCATTTTGCCAAAGCTAGACAACGTTGGCATGCACCTCGCTACACAGTGGAAAGGGCCATGATCTCGAATCAGGAGGCTATGGTGGCTCGCCAGGGGGATGATTCGGCTACAGCGTTGGATCTTTTCGTGAATGTAGTCGAGTATTGGCGGCAGCGCGGAGCAGGCTCGCAACTGGCTTTGAGCCTTAATGGTCTAGGTCTTACGCTCAACGACCGTGGTAAGTACGGAGCGGCCATCGAACTCTTTGTGGAGGCGGAGGAGTTGTACCGCCAACTCGGGTTGACGGTGGATGGTGTGGATGCGATTTTTAATCGTGGTGTTGCGGAGTACGAGCTGGGCAACCTCCTTGTGTCTCGAGCTCTCTACGAAGAGGCCGAGCTGCGACTCAAAGGTCACGAAACGAAAAGCAGGGAGACCTTTAGTTATATCCTCATAGCACTTACATTGAGTTACCGGCACCGTGGTGAGCTGTGGCGAATGTCCGCGGCCTCCGAACGTGCTCTCACCGTGCTCGAATCTGTCTACGATCCGGGGAACATCGATGATCTAAGAACCATGGGAAGCCTGGTGCAGAACCGAGCCTCGTCTCTCTTGGCTCTAGGCGACAAGCGGGCCGCCCTAGGAGATTACCGAAGAGCCCTGGAGTTCTTCCGGCAGGCGGGAGATCGTGGGCTAGTCGCCTATACCTTGGGCAATCTAGGCAATCTTCGGGCTAGGCAGGGTGAGGAAGAGAAAGCGCTGGATCTCTTTGCGCAGGCCCTAGAGATTGCGCGGGAGATTGAAGATAAGAATGCTATCCCGTTGGCGCTGCGTTGGCGAGGGGCGCTACGCTTGCAGCAGGGTGAGCTAGATCTGGCTTTGGAGGACCTCGACGAAGCTCTGCGAGCCTATAGGGCTTCTGGCGCGAAGTTGGCCCAGATCGGCGTTCTCAACTCGATGGCCGAACTACACTTGGATGCGGGCAGGTTCCAAGAATCCACAGCGTTGCTCGAGGAAGCTTTGGAACTCAATGGCGGGCTGGAGCCCAATCTCGAGGCGACCTCGCGCTATGTATGGTCGCGCCTGCTGCGCGAGCAGGGAGAGTTGGAGACGGCGCTGACCCAGATGGAACGGGTACTTGAAATTGATCGACACTTGCGCGCAGGACTCGCTGCCACGGAAGCGCGCGACGCTTTTCTGGAGGATCGGCGTGATCGATTCGAGATGATGGTCGATCTACTCGTGAGGCTCGCCGCACAAGCGCCGCAGAGCGATTACGTTGAAAGGGCCTTTTTGGTCAGTGAGCGGGCGCGCGCCCGTGGATTGTCCGAACTTCTTGCGGAAGCTGACGTCGAGTTTCGTTCCAAGGTCAGCCCAACTCTTCTAGAACGTGAAAAGTTCCTCGATCGGGAGATCATCAGTGCAGGGGCCGACCTGAGGGAATTGAGGTCATCGCCGGACAGTCGCGACGAGGAGTTAGCGGCTTTGCAGTTGCGGATCGATTCGTTGCGAACTCAGCGGCGTCGCCTCGAAGTTCAGATCCGGCTTGCCTCACCGCTTTACGCCGAGTTGACCTATCCCAAGCCTGCCACGGTCCAGCAGACGCAAGAATTGCTAGCCCCGGGGACGGTGGTTCTCGAGTACGTGGTGAGCGACTATGGATGCCATCTGTTCGTGATCGGTCGTGATCAATTCGAGGTGATTGAACTGCCCATCTCGGTGTCAGCTATAAGGCGGACGGTCGATGAGTTGCGCCGAGGACTCGCGGGGACGGGACAGTTCCAAACGAACGCGTACCGCTGGGCCGCGCGTAGCCTCTACGAAGCGTTGGTCGCGCCCGCGAAGGAGCTGCTGGGCGAGGCTCGGAGATTGGTGGTGATCCCGGACCGAGAACTCTATTACGTTCCTTTTGAGGCCTTGTTGACTGAGGAGGTGCCGTCCAGCGCAAGAGAGATGGTCGATTGGCCCTACCTGATGCGTCAGTACGAAGTCGTGTATAGCCCCTCCGCTTCGGTTCTAACTACCCTGCACCAGGAAAGGGTTGCCACCACGGATCGGATCGTGATCTTTGCCGATCCGGCATACCGAGGTAGGTTGCCGCGCTTGACGGCTTCCGGTCGGGAGGCGAAAGAGATTGGGGAGCTGTTCCCGGACCCGCGAGATGTCACCCTTTACTTGAGGGAAGAGGCTTCCGAATTCCGCGTGAAGAATAGCTCAGAGCTGCCGCGGGCGCGATGGGTCCACTTCGCGACGCATGCTTCGATCGATGAGCAGGAAACCGTGGGCACGCGCCTGGAATTGGCCGGTGGTAGCTCGGAGGACGGCGAAGATGGTGCGCTACATTTGAGCGAGATCTTCGATCTCGACCTCTCGGCTCAGTTGGTCGTCCTCTCGGCCTGTCAGACGGCACTGGGCAGGGAAGTGACCGGCGAGGGTCTGGTCGGCCTCTCTCGCGGCTTCTTCTACGCCGGTGCCCGCAGTTTGGTGACGAGCCAATGGCGGGTTGAAGACGAGCAAACCGCTGAGGTGATGGTGCGGTTTTACCGTGCATTGCTGGCTAGCGAGGATCCCATCGTCGCATTACGGCAGGCGAAGTTGGAGACCCTCGAGGCGAGAGGAGTCAGTGCACACCCCCACTACTGGGCGCCTTTCGTGTTGGTGGGAAATCCGGCGCGAGCGAGACTGTAACGAATCGGAACGGTCTTTCGCCAGGAATGGGGATAGACGTGAAACCGAGGCAGACGTAAATTTTGGAAGGAGATTTAAAATGCTGGAGCCAACGGAAGACACAATGCTAGGGCAAGTCGATGAGAGCGAGACGTTGAAACCGCTGGAGGTCTGTGCGGAACCCAATGCGGACAGCCTCGAGTCGCTTCCCGCGGGCAGTGATAGCCATCAGAGCTGCGCGAGTGGGAGCATCGACGGCGGTAGCGCTTCTTCCGCGGGGCACACGCAACCCCCGGTAGCGCCACCGGCTGGTGGCTAGCCGGTTTTTGCCCCCTAATCCGCCTACGTGGATAGGGGATTTCTTGGATGAGGTCGAATTGAGGAGGGTCGAATGAGAGATCAAGACGATAATGGAGATGCCACTGATGGCGGGCAAACTGGGCAACATGGCAATGACACCCAGCCGCCGGTGAGTCCGCCCATGGGAGGTGCGCCGAGCAACAATTCCAAGGCTCGAGCGCTGTTGATCGCGGCGGGTTTTGCCTCTCTAGGTGCCTTGCTTGCCTTCCTTCTAGGTTGTTTAGGCGAGGGCAGCGAGTTGGCGGTTGAGTTGGGTCTACTTCTCGCTGTTTTGGCGGTCGTACTCGATGCTATCGCCAGCCAGACCCAGGGAGGTCATGTGGGCGGTGGTGGACATGCTCAACCTCCAGTAGCTCCGCCCTCCCTCGCCTATGTGACCACGGCCACTATCCTGACCGCCTTAGGTCTCTTGTCGGTGATGCTCCAGTGCGCCTTGGAGCAAGGGTATGGCTCGGCGATGGCCGGCCTGTTGTTGCTGTTGCTGGCGGCGGTGGCGGACTTTATTGCCGCGTACAAGGCCCAGTAGGTGCGGCCCGCTCGCGGGTGAGTTGCACCCTTAAGCGATTGTGAGTAGCCTACCGACCGTTCGGAAATCTCCGGACGGTCGGTAGGCTGAGTTTCAGGAGCGCTCGATCCGTTCTCAGCCATCGGTGCGGTGGCTGGCCGAGCGAGGTGTGTAGTGCGTAGACGACGAAATTTCTTGGCTTGGGTGGTGGTGTCGCTGGCGCTAACGTCATCAGTGCTGGGTGACGAAGGCGATGAGTCCCCTGGACTCGACCTACAGCTCGATCTACAGCGAGTGGTCGAGCTGACTCTGGCCGGCAACCCGGCTCTCAAGGTGATCGAAGAGCGCCGCTCGGAGGTCGAGGCGGCGATCGGTGAGGCGCGGGCCGGTGCCTTTCCCGATCTGGCGCTGGTGGCTTCGTGGGGCCGGTCGCGCAGCC
>QIHU01000201.1 GCA_003231035.1 Acidobacteriota bacterium | reverse complement strand
CCTCGGGCGCCGCCTTGCTGCACGTGGGTGTCCCAGCCGCCGCTCTCGGCGAAAGCGACTTCCAAGCCGACGTCGGCCTTGATCAGCATGGCGATCTGGCGCAGCGCCGCGCCGAGACGGCCTTTGGGGTACCGGGCTCCGTGGGCCGGTTTGTAGTTGAGCACCTCGAGTTCAGAGAGGCGTTTGACGGCGTCGAAGGTATGCTCGGCGGTTTGGCGCAGCATCTCTTCGGAGGTCTCACGGTAGAGCGTCTCGAACCCCTTGCGGGTATCGACCTTGACCGCCGGGCCGCCTGCCGCGCGCACCCGGAAATTTGCCAGATCGCTCACCGCGACTGCTTCCTCGGGGCCGTAGAGAGAGCGGGGAAGTGAGGAGGTCATGGCCACGGCCCGAAACGGCGACGGCTCGTGGCCGAGCTCGCCGACCACTCGGTTGAGCCAGCCGGAGCGGGTGCCCTTGACGCCGGGAGTTCCGGTTTCCATGTAGTCCTGGGCCTCGAAGTGGGAGCGGGTGGAGTTCGGAGAACCCACGGCGTGGACCACGGCCAGTCGGCCGTCGCGCCACCAGGGCAGAAGCGGGGCGAACGAGGGGTGGAGACCGAAGCGGCCGTCGAGGTCGATCAATGCTTCGTCGCCGGCCGAGCGAGCGGCGCTCATCGCCAATCTCGGGCGTAGGGAGTTCAGCCGGCGCTCGTCGAGCAGGGGGACGGCCGCTAGCCCATCCATGGCGCCGCGCTGGAAGATGGTGATCAGAACCTTGCGCCGCTGGGAGCCGCTGGACGGGGTGGCGGCGAGGGCGGCGCGGTGAAGGAAGGCGGGGCCGAGGCCAAACGAGAGTAGCGACATGCCGCCGGCCTTGAGAAACACTCTACGGTTCAACATCTGGAGATCTCCCGTGGCCACTAACGCCGTTGAAAGGGTGGTGAGCCGAGAATCACCCCGACCACTTGTTCGAGTGCCGTGGGTGGTCGAACTGGCCCGCGCCGCGGGTTGCGCCGCCAGCGTCGGCTGAGGTATCCCTCCTCTTGCAGCTCTTCGGCGGTGGCGTCGAACTGCACTTCGCCGTAGTAGCGCAGCCGCATGGTGAATTCGCCCTCTTCGTTGGCTGGACCGGCGGCGGCCACTTTGTCCGCCAACTCGTGCTCTTCGACAACCGGGGTGAGTAGAGCGATGGTCTCCGCATGGCCCGCGCTCGGCAAGAGCAGACGAACGTAGGTTTCAAGGGCGGCTGTTCGCGACGCGGGCTCGCGGCCGCCAGTGAGGGCCGCGAGGTCGAAGTCCACCCCTTCGATGCGCCCAGCGGCGAGGTCCAAGGCGAAGTTCATGCGGCTGAGGAGGGCGCCGGAGTTGACCCAAGCGTCCGCGGAATCAGGGTAGCCGGTGGGCGCTTTGTAGGCGTAGAGGGGTTGGCCCATGCGCGAGATCCAGCGTAGGGTCGCTTCGGGACGGACCACCCTGGCGTCGAGGGCGCGCAGCGCCGAGGAGGCGAGTTCGAAGGGGGACTTGATCTTGGCACCGCGATTGTGCGCGGCCCAGAATTCGTCGCTGTTGGCGAGCTCGCGGATTATCTCCTCAATCTCACCACGGTGGGTCAGGAAGACCTCGGCGAGCCGATCCACGAGCTCGGGAGCGGGTTGGTCAGAGACGAAGCGCACCGCCAATTTGTGGGCGATGTGGTGCGCGGTCGCGGCATGATTGGCGAGAAGGTCGAGCACCTCGCGGCCGTCCTCGACGCCCCGGCCGGCGGGAAAGCGATGGCCTAGGATCTGCTTCGCGTTGGCGTCATGGGTGGTGGCGCGGAAGATGAAGTCGCCCTCGAAGAGGAAACCGACGTTGGCCGCGAGTGCCTGTTTCCTGCGCCGCTGCGCGGACTTGCGGGAGGCGGCAGGTCGCAGGGTAGTCCAACCGGTGAACGCCCGCGCTACCCCGATCACGTCGTCCTGGGTGTAGCCGCCGTCCACGCCCAGCGTGTGCAGTTCCAGAAGCTCGCGAGCGTAGTTTTCGTTGAGGCCGTGCGGGCGGTGGTCCTTGGCTAGGCTGTCCAACCACCGGCGCCCGCCTTGGCCGCCGGGAGGCAGACCGACCGGCCGGCGACCGCCGGTGCGCCGTAGACGGTCCATGGCGTAGTCGTAGGTGGTTCGGGTTCCGGCGGCCGCGGTCGAGTTGAAGTTGTCCAGGTAGAGCAGCATGGCGGGATGGCGAGCGCTGGCTTCTAGCATCTGGCGAAAATTTCCCAAGGCATGAGGTCGGATAGCGTCGCGCTCGTAGGGCAGAATCAACGGTCTGGCCCGGGTGTCGAGCATGGAGACATAGAAGTGGTTGAACCAGAAGTGGGTCATCACTTCACTCAGCTGATTCTCGGTGTGGAGCGCGCGGTAGAGCTTCTGACTCAGCAATTCGCCGACCAGTTGCTTCAGTGGCCGGATGCCACGCTCGCGTCCCAAGGCGGTGAGTGCCCGTTGCATTTGACGGCGATTCTTCTCGGCGTCTTGGTCCGTGGAGTCCCCCTCTTGGGCCATTTTCTCTTTCAGTTCTGGCGGGAGTGAGCCCTCTTTTTGGGCTTGCCGCAGGATCTGTCCGGGAGTCTGGTAGGTGGCTAGAATCTCGGAAGCGCTGAGCTTGAGACTCTCGAGTGGCGCCAAGACTTGGCCGAGGTCCGGTTCGGGGAGCTGAGCGGCGAGTTGCCTTTCGAGCCAGAGGTCGGGACCCATCTCGGCCACCCGTTCGACCTCTCCGGGGCGGGCACCGAAGCTGAATCGATCGAGCAGGTGGGTGGCCGCCTCTTCGGCACTCAAGCCGGCGCGCTGCCAAGCCGTGGGCGAGTCCTCTTTAGCTGGGTTGGCGCTGAGCAGACCACCGCTGGCTAGAGCCAGTACCAGGAGCCAGGCTGCGCTGGGGTGAATGAGGATGGAGAGTGTCTCGAACCGGGGATTCTTCATGGTGGTGATCTCGGGTAGCTACCGTTTGCCTTTCCGCCACTGAAACCCTCAACTACACAGAATCCTACGGCGGCTAACGAGAAACTGTCCAATGAGCCTAGTCTTTGATCGCGATCTCGATGCCCGCTGAATAAGCGGCGAATTCTGGCGCGTAGAGTGATTGCAAGACGGTGGGCGCGGCGCGGAAGCTGCCGGCGGTGGCGGCGCGGATGCGGTAGTGCAAAGTGTAGTCGCCGGCCGGTAGCCACTCGATAAAGAAGTTCGTGCCGCTGTCGCGAATCTCTTCGTAGCGCACCAGCCCCAGATCCCAGCGCCAACCGGACCGCGCTTGGCTCGGTTCGAAGCCGGCCGGGCGCGGGTCGCGCAGGTGGACGTACTCGGCGGCGTGTTTGCTGCTGATCTTGAGTTGCACCTCGACCTCGTCACCGAGTGCGACGGTGGTGCCGGCGGAGAAGGGTTCGAGCACAGTTTCGTCTCCGCTCTGGATGCGCTTGAAGTAGTGACGCTCGATGGCGAAGAGGTCCGAAGCGCCAGCCGTGGGCAGGGTCTCGGTGGAGAGATGCCAGGTTGCTGAAGCGAAGACCAAGTTGGGGCCGTGGTTTTCGACCTTCACCGTGCCGTGGCGTTGGGGGTCGACCTCGGTTCCCTGCAAGACGATCTGGTTACTCTTGCCGGTGAATCGATCGGCGGGGAAGTGCAGCGTGGTGGCGCGCTCGCCCACTTCTACTCTGACCTCCTCTTCGGCGCCGAGGGTGCCTTCGCGTTCGAGGTAGCGAGCCAGCGCCTCGACCACCTCGGCGGTCGAGCGCGTCGAGCTCCAGTGGTTGAGTTTCTTGTTGAGCAAGAGCCACTGCACCAAGCCATGACGGCGCGGGTCGGTGGGCAGGATCTCATTGAGCGCCGTGAGCACGAAGGCGTGCCCTTCGATGGTGTCGTTGTACCACAGCCAGGCGCGCTGCTCGGGGGCCCAGTAGGTGCCCAGATCGGGATCGGTGCGGGCCGAATCGAGGATGCTGTCGAGAACTAGTTTGGCCTCTTGGGGCCGTTCGGCGCGGTGCAGGGTGAGGGCGAGAAGCGCCTTGAGGTAGGGCGGCATTGGACGCCAGCCGGCGAAGGCACGGTCGAGCCACTTCTTGCGCATCGCCTCTGGCAGGGAATCGCCCTGCCAGGTGGAGTCGGGGTAGGAGGAGGCGACGTAGAGCATGAAGGTGAGGACTTCCGGGTGCTTTGTGGTGGAGTCGAGGCCACTCTCGTCCAGCTCGCGGAAGGTCTTGGCCAGATAGCGCCAAGCCTGGATCACCGTCTGTTTGGGTACGTCGGCACCAAATTCGAGGGCGCGTGCCAGGCCGTGGAGGACGTAGATGGTCATGTAGTTGGAGGGTGGCCCACCGGTGAACCAAGGGAAGGCACCCGAGGGAAGTTGGGCCGCTTGCAGGCGGCGCAAGGAGGTGGCGCGCTCGGCTTTGGCGATCGCCGGGTTGAGCAGGCGCAGGAGGGCGATGTTGTCGTCTCCCGCGGCTGCGTTTGCGGGCGGGTCGCCGTCGCGCGGGCCGCCGCGCGAAGGGAGCAGCCAGGGAGTTTCTTCGAGCGCGATCTTGCGGTTAGGATCATCGGCTCGCCAGCTCTCGAACTGCGTGTCGCGCTGTGCCAGATCCTCCGCGAGCGCCGCGACTTGCGGGTAGCGCTCGAAAAGGCCGCCTAGGACGGCTGTCGCGGCGTAGCGGTTGACCATCGCTTCGGTGTGCTTGTAGGGAGTGTCCACGAGGTAGGGAAGGGCGGCGAGAACCCCCTGGAAGAGCTGTGCGTCGATGGTGACCACCAGCTGCTCTATCTGACGGGTTGGGTCTTCCTCGCCCATCTTCTCGAAGGCCAGTTGGCGGGTTTCGCCGCCGGCTAGGGCGGCGAAACGGGACTCGACGAGGTGAAAGCGTGCCGGCAGCAGAGGCAGGGGTCGCAGTTCGCCATCGCTGAAACCACCGGCTCTGGCGGTCACCTTGAAAGCGGTCAGGCCGAGCCGTCGAGGTGCGGTGAGCGGGAAGGCGACGGTGGTGCTGGAGCCGGGCTCCACCGAGAAAGTGCGCGACGTCGATCCGTCATCCTCTGCCGCGAGGCCAAACTCGGCGGTCAGACTCGCTTCGTTGGCGGGGTCCGAGATCTCCAGCCGCAGGGTGCCGGTGAGTGTCTCTGTGCTGGTGTTGTCGATCGAGACCTTGAGATCGGCCTGGTCGCCTTGGCGCAGGAAGCGGGGGAGATAGGGGCGTACGATCAGCTCCTTGACGCTTTCCACTTGTTCATGCCGCGAGCCGGAGCGCAGGTCGCGGGTCACGGCGTGGAACCAGACGTTCCACGAAGTGACCGAGTCAGGGACGGTGAATTCAATCGCCACGCTGCCGTCGGCGTCGGTGATCAGGTGGGGTTGCCAGAGGGCGGTCTCGGCGAAGTCCGATCGCAGCTCGACCGGCTCTTGGGCCGCGGATTCCTCGCCAGCGGGAACGTTGCCACCAACATTCATCTGGGCCGCCTCGGGCATCCTCTTGTTGGGTGCGTTCGACATGACCGCCGCCGATTCGAAGACCATGTCGGTGGCGCCGGCCCTGGCCATGAACCTGCCCCCTCTGCCTGGGCCACCGATCCCCGTGCGATCGAGGAAAGTGAGCCGATCCGGGCGCAAGGGTGTCGGCGCGCCCTCTTGTCGGTGGCGCCGACGAGAGAGTTGCTGGGCATGCGTCAGTCCCAGGTTGCCGCCGAATCCGGGCAGGGTGGCGGAACGGGGGAAGAAGGCGAGCACCGAGGGTGAGGAGTGGGGTGCCAGTTGATCGAGACTGCGGTCGTACATGTAGGCCAGTACTTCGGCGGCTTCGATCTCGGAGCTGCGCCCTTCGGCGTCCTCGCCGCGAACCACCAAGCGCCAGCGCTCTTGCTGGCCGGGGCGGAGGCGGTCGCGGAAGGTGGCGAGTTCGAGCTCTAGCGGCCGTCGCCAAGGCACCTGGACGGTGATCGAGGTGCTCATCCATTGGTGGTCGAGGACGGTGGTGAGGCGGGCGGCAAAGCCGCCGCGATCTTCCTCGTCGATAGTGATCTCGTGGATCCCGTTGTGGCTCAATCGACGTCGTTCGCGAAGCTTGCCCTGGCGGTAGATCTCGAGCCAAACGGGCGCCTCGTCGAAGCCGCTGACCGCCAGCAGCCGGACCACGCCGCCGACTTTGACTTCGCTGCCTTCGCTGCGCAAGAGAACGGGTACGGCGAGGTCGAAGGCTTTCTCGTCGCTGGCGCTCGCCACCAGGAGGTCGGCCTGGGCCTCGACCTCCGCGCCGAACGAATCTTCGGTCTGGTAGCGCAGCCGGTAGGCACCTGGCGCCAAGGGCGGAAGTTCGAGGGGTGCGGTGAGAGCCTCACCGTGGCGCAGGCTGCCGGCGGCGACCTTTTGCGCGGTGTTCCAGGAGCGGACGATGGTCTCGGGGGTGCGCCCCGCATTCCAGCGTGGTCGCAGCAGATCTCCGGGGGTGGCGAAGGGCTTTTCGTCGTCCGCCAGCGGTCTGCGGGGCTGATCCGCTGGCAGGGTGGTTTCTAGAGGCTGCTCGAGGGCGAAGAGTTGCCAGCGACCCTCGCCCGCGGCACTCTCGCCGTTGAGGCCACGGCGGGTGACCCTCACGGTGTTGGCGCGGTCGGCGAAGAGGAAACCGGACTCGGTGTCGATGGTCGCTTCGATGGCGGCGAGGCCGATGCGGAAGGTTCGCGTCGTCGAACGGGTTTCTCCCGCTTCGTCGACAATCTCCGCTTGCACCCGGTAGGAGTAGACCAGCCCCGATTGGGTTTTCAAGCGCTCGTCGGCTTGAGGAGTGAAGGGCAGCTCGAAGCGGCCCTCGTCATCCAACTGAGCTTCGCCCGCGGCGATCGTCTCGGCCTGGGTCGGCAGACCGCTTGGCCGGAACCAGATCCACCACGGCAGGTAGGCGGGGAGCCGCTCGACCCGCCAGCTGACCCGGCCGTGGGTGACCGGGAGTCCAAAGAGATAGCTGGCCTCGCCGTGGAGGAGAGCGGGCCGGTTGAGCCGTAGCGGGGTTTCGGGGTCGCGCAGCTCGACTTCGAAGCTCGGACGTTTGTACTCTTCGACCCGGACGCTGGCATGGCCGCTACGCGAACTCAGTAGGCTCCAGGAACCGAGCGGCCGTCCGCTCGGGATGGTCATCTCACCACCGGCGGTGCCGTAGCTGTTGGTGGCGAGGGTCGAGGTGGCGACCTCCTCGCCATTGGGGTCGCGCAGGGTGAGGGTCAAGCTCTCGCCGGCCATCGGCTCAAGGCCGTTGTCCTTGCTGTTGGCGTAGAGCAGAGCCTTGAAGTGCAGGGTCTGACCCGGTCGGTAAATGGCGCGGTCGGTGTAGAGGATAGTGGCGGTGGTTTCTGTCTCCTGGCGCTGCCAGCCCCACGGTAGTTGGCGAGTCAGGGCCAGCTCTTCGCCCTGCCTGGCGATCAAGAGGTGCTGCCCGCGGCTGGAGCGAGGATCGATGGTGAACCGAGCCCGTCCCTCGGCGTCGGTTTGTTCGCGGGCAACCACTTCGGCATTCTTGCCCCAAGGAATCTCGAAAAGGCGCAGCTCGACGTCGGCCAAAGGCTCACCGCCACCGCCATCGATGGCCACCGCCTCGATGGTGCCGTAGCCGGCGCTCTGGATCAGCAAGACGATCTTGCCGAGGACCAGATCGACGCTCACCATCGAATCGTGACCGTTGCGAAAGCCGGCGCCGTTGGAAGCGACGACGGTCCACGCGCCGTGACTTAGGCCGGGTGGGGTCACGAAGGTACGGTGGTGGCGCAGGTCCGGCGTGGCGGGCAAGTCGAGCGACCA
>QIHU01000570.1 GCA_003231035.1 Acidobacteriota bacterium | reverse complement strand
CCCGAGCCAGGTCACTGCTCGGGCCCAGGAACGATGGCCGGACTCTCTCGCTGGATGTGGGGCGTGCGGCTGCCGCGATGGAGAGGGTGGAGGCGGTGTAGGCGCTGAGTTGCTCATCGGACAATCTTAGCGGTAGTCACCGGTGGAAGTCTGTGCGCCATGGGTCCATTGCGCGGGCTTGCCTCCAATGCTACTCTGACATCTTTGAGGCTTGGGGTTTGCAAGGCCTCTGGCTAGTTCCTAGCATCCTCTGAAATGGAATTTGTGACCGACCGGAGAACCATCATGCGAACCAGCTATCAAAATCTAGTCCTGATCGTGATCCTGGCCCTGACCCTTGGCCTACCTGCATTGGCACAGCCCGGGGTTCGATTTCATCCCGCGGATGAAGGCCAGAAAACCCGCGAGGTGGTGCCCCGTACGAGGTTGCCGCACTCGCTTGGGAGCAAGGCCGATCCTCTGGCCGCGGTGGCCCAACTGAAGCTCAGCGCACTCGACCGCGAGGCGGTGGCGGCCGAAGACAGCAGCCCCAAGGCGGAACCGCAGCCCTACCGGATCGCCATTGGCCGTGACCTATATCTCACCCCCGATACCAGCGGTAGCTGGGTTCAGCTCGAAGATGGTATGCAGCTTTGGCGTCTGCGCGTCACGGCGAGGGAGGCGACCTCGGTCTCCTTCTCTTTTGATCGCTTTTTCTTGCCCCCGTCGGCCGAGATGTTGATCTACACGGCCAGAGAAGAGAGCTGGATTCGCCCCTTCACCGGGCGCGACAACAACCCTGACCGCCAGTTGTGGACGCCGCTTCTAGAGAGCGACGACGTGGTGATCGAACTCAAGATCGCCGAAGTGGAGCGGGGCCAGCTCGAACTCTCCCTGGCGCGAATCTTTCACGGCTATCGCGGTCCCGGCGCCGCGAGTTCGGATCCCGACGATCCCTTTGCGACGGGAGAGTCAGGCGGTACCAACGCGGGTGCTTGCAATGTGGATGTCGGCTGCCCGGAAGGGGTGGCATGGAACGCGCAGATCCGTTCGGTGGCTCGATATACCTTCGTCAGCAACGGCAACACTGTCCTGTGCAGCGGCTCGATGATGAACAATACCTCTGGTGACGATAGCCCCCTCTTCCTGACCGCCAACCATTGTGTGGACACCCCCGCCGAAGCGGCGTCCGTGGTCACCTACTGGAACTACCAGAACGCTGGCTGTCGAACCCCGGGAGGCACGTTCAGTGGTGTGGGTGGAAGCGGCTCGCTGGACCAATTTCTCAACGGTGCCCAACTACGCAGTACCTACGATTTGTCCGACATGACGCTGCTCGAACTCAACAATAGCCCTCCGCTGGGGTGGTCGGTCTATTGGGCCGGTTGGAACCGTTCGAGCTCCAACCCCAATACATCGGTTTCCATCCACCATCCTTTCGGACACGAGAAGCGCATTGCCCTAGAGAACCAGCCGACCACCACGACCTCCTACCTGGAAGACACCGGCCCAGGGAATGGTCGTTTTGTGCGCGTCGAGGACTGGGATTCCGGCACCACCGAGCCGGGATCTTCTGGATCGCCTCTGTTGAATCCCAATGGCCAGGTCATCGGACACTTGCGGGGCGGCTTCGCCGCCTGCGGCAACAACCAGCCGGACTGGTACGGCCGGATTTCCTCCGACTGGGAAGGTGGCGGTAACGCCAGCAACCGGCTCAGAGACTGGCTCGACCCCATTGGCACCGGAAGCGTGGAGCTCAACGGTGCTGAGCAAGGTGCCAATCAACCACCGCAGATTCCCGCGGCGCCGACCAACTTGAGCGCCACGGCACAAACGACCTCCGAGATCGACCTAAGTTGGACCGACAATGCGACCGATGAAACCCAGTACGTCATCGAGTTTAGGGAGGCGGGAGGTGTCTTCGACGTGCTCCCTAGCTTCGGAGGGCCCAACACGATCGGCGCCACCATTACCAACTTGCAGGCCGCGACGACCTATGATTTTAGGGCTGCCGCGATCAACCTAGGCGGTCAGTCCGGCTACTCGAACGTCGCCACCGCGACCACCCTGGGTAGCACCAGTCCCTGCATTGAGGGGCCCGCGACGTTGTGCTTGCTGGGCGATCGCTTCCGGGTGGAGTCGAGCTTCCGCACTCCCGCTGGAGCCACGGGCGCGGGGCAGGCGGTCGAGTTGACCCCGGATACCGGCTATTTCTGGTTCTTCAATCAGGACAATGTCGAGGTGGTGGTCAAGGTGCGCGATGCTTGCGTCAATCAATTCAATCGGTTCTGGTTTTTCGCTGGCGGTCTGACCAATGTCGAGGTCGACCTTGTGGTCACCGACACGCTGACAGGCGCGGTAAAGAGCTATCGCAACCCGCTGAGTACTCCGTTCTTGCCGATTACGGACACTCAAGCTTTCGCTACCTGTCCCTGAGGGTGTTTGGGGCCTAGCGCCTTTGGCTCTCGGGTTTGCACCTTGCCGCAGGCCATAGGCGCGCGTCGGGCCTCTCTACTTCGGCCCCGGCAGCAAGCCGCGGCTCATGTCGTCGACTCCGTCTGGGGTGCAGACGACGTCGTCTTCGATGCGGATGCCGCCGTAGGCGCTCAGTTTCTCAACCAGTGGCCAGTCGATCAGTGCTCCTTGCTGGCTGGCTTGCAGGGGCTCCAGGAGCATGGGGATGAAGTAGAGGCCGGGTTCGATGGTAACCACGTGGCCGGGCTCTAGAAGGCGGGTGTTGCGTAGGAAGGGGTGATCTTCGGGTGGGGAGACGGTGCCGCCTTCGGGGCCGGCCATGTGGCCTCCCACGTCGTGCACTTGGATGCCCAAGTGGTGGCCGACGCCGTGGGGGAGGAAGGTGCGGGTGATTCCGGCGTCTAGGGCTTCGTCGGCACTGACTTTGACGATGCCCGCTTCGGCGAGGAGGTTTGCGACGCCCTGATGAGCCGCCAAGTGAATCTCCAAGTAGGGACGACCGGGGCTGACCATGGCGACCAGCTCCTGCTCCAGGCCGTCCATGCCCAGGAGGAGCGCACGGAAGGTGGGGTCGACTTGGGGGCGCGCCCAGGTGCGGGTGAGGTCGGCGGCGTAGCCTTGGTGGACGGCTCCAGCGTCCATCAGGAGTAGGTTGCCAGGGGACTCGCCGGCTCCTCGCTTTTGCTGGTAGTGGAGGATGGCGGCCTTGCCGTCCAGGGCGGCGATCGAGCCAAATGGGAGCTCGCACTCGAGGTGGCCGCTGCCCCGGAGGTAGGCCCAGTGGATCTCGCGTTCCGAACCGCCGGCCTCGAAGGCATCGCGGGCGGCGAGGTGGCCTTGGGCGGCATGCTCGCAAGCGCGGCGCAGGAGGTCGACCTCGTGCGGGGTCTTGTAGGCGCGATACCAGTCCAGAGGCGCCAGCAGGGTCGGCGGATCGATGCGCTCGGTCGGAAAACCGGCTTGCGTCGCGGCCTCCGAGTTCTCGCCGACATAGGCGTAGCGATCGAAACCGCCGACGGCGTCGCGGGCGATTTGGCAGGCTTCTTGGAAAGAGCCGGCCTCTTTCAGCTCGACTTCCGCTTGCCAATAGGAGGTTGCGGGGGGGCTGGTGTCGTACCAGTAGTCTTGCGGCTGGACGCGGATCACCATCGGCCTCTTGCCGGGCCGTGCCAGAAGTAGGTGCTCGGGGCCGGGCAGCGGGGTCCAGCGGCGAAAATGGGGCGTCGCGTGGAAGGGGATTTCCTGGTCGTCGGCGTAGTAGCTAGTAAGACTACCGGCGTGAAACACAACGCCGTCCAGCGCCGTGCCCTGCTTGCCGGCGCGCTCCAGAGAGGCACTGAGGTACCCGTCCAGAGTGGCGAGATGGTCGCGATATCGGTCAGTTTGGCTCATCTGTCCTCCATTTGGATGAGGGAGAGGTTATCAGGCCTACCACCGATCCAAATGCCCTAGAGAAGGAGAGGGAGGTACTATGGGCGGACTGGGGCAAGACGAGCTCCGTTGACTTAGAACGCGTACCCGAGCGAGGGGGGACGGCCGGGATTACCCCGCCGGCCTTGCCGCGGTAGGCGCGATTCGAGGTGGGCGGATGAGAGAGATGAGGTGACGACATGTTGCTGAAGTATAGGGGCTGTTTCTGGCGTGGCATGGCGCCGTGGGTTGCCGTGTCGTGGGTTGCCGTGTCGGGGCTCCTCGCGGCTCCGCTTACGGCGGTTTCGGTTTCGGCTAGCCCAGGAGCGGGAGACCATGTGGTGGCTCAGATTGCTGTCGAGGGCCGTGACGAGGCACGGTACTTGGAGGATCGCCTCCTCGCCTCAGGGGTCGATGTCTGGGCCTACCTGCCGCGCATGGGCCATTTGATTGCCCTGCTTTCAGGGCGGGACTATGCGGCGCTTCAGCACGAGGGGTACAGCTTGGCGGTGGATGTCGAACGCACCGACCAGCTGCGCCGGCCCCAGCTCCATCTTAAAGCTCTGGGCGAGGGAATTCCGGGATTTCCCTGCTACCGAACGGTGGAAGAGACTTACCGCGATCTTGCCCGAATCGCCGCATCGCAGCCTCGGATCGCCGAGTGGCGAGACATTGGCGATAGCTGGGAGAAGATCCACGGCCCCGGGCCGGGCTATGACCTGCACGCGCTGGTTCTGACCAACAAGAACTCAACCCGAGCGAAGACAGTTTTTCTCCTCGACGCTTCGATCCACGCTCGCGAGTACGCCACCGCCGAGATGGCGACCCGGTTCGCCGAGTACATCGCTCGTCGGGTCGGTAAAGAGGCCGATGTCACCTGGTTGCTGGACCATGTGGAGATTCACATTATCCCGTTCCTCAATCCTGACGGCAGGAAGATGGCGGAGCGGGGGTTGTTGTGGCGCAAGAACGTCAACAACAACTTCTGTGGCAACACCGAACTGCGCGGGATCGATCTCAACCGCAACAACAGCTTCTTCTTCGCCGGTCAGTTCGGCAACTCGAATGCCGAGTGCAGCCTGATCTTTCGCGGCCCGAGCGCCCTTTCGGAACCCGAGGCGGTGATCTTGAAGAACTATATGGAACGGATCTTTCCAGATCAGCGAGGGGCCGCGGTCAACCAGCCTTCGCCGGATACGGCCACCGGCATGTACGTCACCTTGCACAGCTTTGGCGAGTTCATGATCTATCCCTTCGAGGGGATCAGCCAGACCGCCGCGAACGACGACCAGCTGCGTCGGTTGAGCCACAAGCTGGCCTTTTTCAACGGCCACTTCGTCTGCCGCCGGGCCTTCAATCGAGTCTCGGGGATTACCACGGATATGGCCTACGGTGAGTTTGGGGTTGGCGCGGTGCTGTTCGAACTCGGCCGCTCTTTCTTTCAGCCCTGCGCTTACTTTGAAACCACCATCGTGCCGCGCAACCTTCAGGCGCTGGTCTATGCGGCCAAAGTCTCGCGGCGTCCCTTCCTGGCTCCAGCCGGACCGGATGTGGTCCAGGTGAGTTTGTCGTCCGCGCGGGTGGTGCGCGGCCAGCCCTTGACGGCGACCGCGGAGGTCACTTCGCGACGGCGCTCGAGCAACGGTTGTGGTACCGAAGAGCCTCTACGCAACCTGCGATTCGGTTTGATGGTGGTCGATGCGGTGCCTTGGGAGGCGGAGGTCGCTAGGGTATTGGATGCGAGCGATGGCGAGTACGACGGCGTAGTGGAGCGGATCACGGAGGTGGTCGATACCTCGCAGCTGGAGTTGGGTCGCCATACCCTGTATTTCTACGCCGCGGATGAGGAAGGAAACTTGGGGGTGCCCACCGCCGTATTCTTCGATGTGGTAGAGACGGTCGATCTCCCGGGCACCTTGCCGGGCCCTGAGGCTCCGGAGCGTCCGGCGAGACCTGATTTCACGATTGAGTAGCACTAACGAATGGCATTTTAGGGGTGAAATAGCGCAATGCAAGAGAAGAAACGGGGCCTTGTCGTTCGGGTAATTCGTTCCCTGTGGGGAGTTCTCAACTGGACGCGGCGAATCGTGGTCAACCTAGCGGTTTTCCTGTTCGTTCTGTTCTTGTTCGCCGTCTTTCTCTTGGACAGCTCTCCGAAGGTGGAGCCGGGAGCCGCCCTGGTGCTGGCGCCGCGAGGGCGGTTGGTGGAGCAACTAACCGGCCTTCCCGGCGAGCGTGCCTTGAACGAACTCACCAACCGCGCCGACCCGGAAACCTTGCTGCAAGATCAGCTGCGCGCCCTCCGCGAAGCTGCCCGCGATGACCGGATCGGCGCCCTGGTCCTGCGCCTCGAAGGCTTCGCTGGCGGTGGCTTGACCAAGCTGCAAGCCTTGCGCGCCGCGATCGAGGAGTTCAAGGAGAGCGGCAAGAAGGTAATCGCCACCGCCGATGACTACAGCCAAAGTCAGTACTACCTCGCCTCCGTCGCCGATGAGATCTGGGTGCATCCATTCGGCTCGGTGCGGATCACCGGCTTCAGTAGCTACCGGATCTACTACAAGGAGGCGATCGACAAGTTGGGCGTGGACTTCAACGTCTTTCGGGTCGGTGAGTACAAGTCCGCGGTGGAGCCTTATCTGCGCAATGACATGTCCGACGAGTCGCGGCAGGCGAGGCTAGAGTGGATGAACGATCTGTGGAGTGCCTACAAGAGGGATGTGGCGGCTGGGCGCGACATTACAGCGGAAGAGATCGATAGCTACGTCGCCAACTTCCCGGCGCTGATGGTCGAGTATGAGGGCGACCCCGCGACGATCGCTCAAGCCGCCAAGCTAGTGGACCAGGTCGCCAGTCGCGAAGAGATCCGGGATCGGCTGATCGAGTTGGTGGGGCAGGACGACGAAGAGAAATCCTACAAACGGATTGGGGTGGATACCTACCTCGAAGTGCTGGGACCTGAGATCGCGGGGCGTGGCGAGGCGGTCGGCGTGGTCATTGCCAGCGGGGCGATCGAGGATGGAAGCCGGTCGCCGGGGACCATCGGTGGGGACTCGACCGCGCGCCAGATCCGCGAGCTGCGCCGCGACGACGACATCAAAGCGATCGTTTTGCGGGTCGACAGCGGCGGCGGAAGTGCCTTTGCTTCAGAGGTGATCCGGCGCGAGGTCGAGTTGGCCCGTGAAGAGGGCAAACCGGTCGTCGCTTCGATGGGCAGCGTGGCCGCTTCGGGGGGCTACTGGATCTCCGTATCGGCCGACGAGATCTGGGCTCAACCGACGACGATCACCGGCTCTATCGGGATTTTCAGCCTCTTCCCGACGTACCAGCGAACTCAAGCCAAGCTCGGCGTGTACACCGACGGTGTGGGCACCACCTCTTCCGCCGGTTCGATGCGGCTGGACCGTGCTATCTCGCCCGAGCTGGCGCAGGTCATCCAGCTGGGTACGGACCGTGGCTATCGTGAGTTTCTCGCCCGAGTGTCGGCGGGACGAGGGATGACGGTGGAAGAGGTGGACGCCATCGCACGCGGTCGGGTGTGGAGCGGTGAGGACGCCCATGGCATCGGTCTGGTCGATCATCTGGGCGGAATTGACCAGGCGATTGTCGCGGCCGCCAAGCTGGCCAACCTCGCCGAGGGGTACGCGATCCGCTATCCCGAAGTCGAGATCGACTTCAAGGATCAGCTGATCGCGGATTTGCTCGCCCGTGGCGGACCGTGGTTGGAGCAGAGCGTGGCCTCGGTCATGCCGCGGCGGTTGAGCCATCCAATGCTCACCACCATGGTCGAGGAAATGCGAGTCCTCGAGCAGTTCAACGACCCGCGAGGGCTCTACGCCTACTGCTTCTGCTCGGTAGAGTAGTTGCCGACGCCTAAATTTCTGGGGAGGCTCTCAAGCCGCCCCGATGTGCCTTTTTGGAGGACTCCCTTGAAGCACCTCTCTGCCT